>JBGSTI010000514.1:0-2371 GCA_041736605.1 Sphingomonadaceae bacterium | reverse complement strand
GTATTTTTGCCTAACATGGCCCGATCCATGGCGAGGGAGCGGATGGCGTGCACGCACCACCGCCCCTCTTGACTCAGGCCCACGCTTCGCTTCTGCTGGCGGCATAACCGGAGAGGACCAAGCAATGAGCGAAGACACAGGACCCCGCGCGACATTCAGCGACATGGCACAAAGCACCCAGGAAGACTGGGCGGCAATTGTTGAACACATGATCCCGTTCAGCCGCAATGGCGGGGCGCGCGTGCTGGATCATTTGCGGCTGCTCGATGGCGATTTTGGCGGCTTTCCGGTCGACCGGCTGACCCATTGCCTGCAAACCGCAACACGCGCGCATCGCGATGGGCGGGCAGAGGATTATGTGGTGATGGCGCTGCTCCACGATATTGGCGATACGTTGGGCGCGTATAACCATCCCGATATTGCCGCCGCGATCCTGAAACCCTTTGTGTCAGAGGAGTTGCACTGGATCGTTCAGCATCACGGCATTTTCCAGGGCGGGAATTTCTTTCACCATATCGGGCTGGATCGCGACATGCGCGAACAGTTTCGCGGCCACGAACATTTCGCTGCGACCGAAGAGTTTATCGACAAATATGACTGCCCGGCCTTTGACCCCGATTATGACACGCTGCCACTGGAATTTTTCGAACCCATGGTGATGCGCCTGTTCGAAAAGCCGCGCACCAGCATTTATAAAAAGGCGATGGCTGAGGCTTAGACAATAGATAGATAAAGGGTCGTCACCCCCGCGCAGGCGGGGGTCCATCACCCAGGTAAGAGGCCGCACCGGCAGGTGATGGATCCCCGCCTTCGCGGGGATGACGATGCTATTGTGTTGAATTATGGTTGTGGCGAAATCTGGCGATTTGTCCGCGTCTTACCTATATGGAGCTTCACCCCCCAAGACAGGACTGATGCCGATGTTTGACTGGACCCATGTTGTAGAGCTTGCCCGCAATGGCAATGCCGCGCCGCCGCGCCGCGATGAACGCAGCGACGAAGAATGGCGCGAAGTGCTGAGCGATGAGCAATTTTACGTAACCCGTCAGGCGGGGACCGAGCGGCCATTCAGCTCTGGCCTGTGCAGCCTGTTTGAACCCGGTCTTTATGGCTGTGCCTGTTGCGGCGAGACTCTGTTTGATTCCAATAGCAAGTTCGAAAGCGGCACCGGCTGGCCCAGTTTCGGTGCGCCGGTAGCCGAAAATGTCGTGGCCTATCATATGGACGAAAGCCACGGCATGATCCGTATCGAGGCCGTGTGCGCGGTGTGCGATGCGCATCTGGGCCATGTATTCCCCGATGGTCCGCCGCCCACGGGCCTGCGCTATTGCATGAACGCACTGTCGCTGGACAAACAGCACGGCTGATCTTCGCGCCGCACTTGTTGAGGCTCAAGAATTGCTTGTTTGCCGCTGTGCCTCGCCACGGCTAGCGGCAAACATCATCCTTGCGCCCTGATGCGCCGCCCCAGAATCAGACCGGAACCTGTCCTTCGATGACCAGCACATTGCCCGCCGCCACGCTGACCCACCTTGAACGGCTGGAGGCCGAAAGCATCCACATCATGCGCGAAGTGGTGGCCGAAGCAGAGCGCCCAGTGATGCTCTATTCGGTGGGCAAGGATAGCGCCGTGATGCTGCATCTGGCCAAAAAGGCCTTTTACCCCTCACCGCCGCCTTTCCCACTCTTGCATGTTGATACGACGTGGAAATTCCGCGCCATGTATGGCTTGCGCGAAAAGGCGGCGCGCGATGCCGGCATGGAATTGCTGGTCTATCAAAATCCCGAAGCCAAGGAACGCGGCATCAATCCGTTCGATCATGGCCCGCTGCACACCGATATGTGGAAGACTGAGGGGCTGAAACAGGCGCTGGACCTGCATGGCTTTGACGTCGCCTTTGGCGGGGCGCGTCGCGACGAGGAAAAGAGCCGCGCCAAGGAGCGCGCATTCAGTTTCCGATCCGCCAATCATCGCTGGGATCCCAAGAACCAGCGGCCGGAATTGTGGAACCTGTATAACGCGCGTAAGGCCAAGAGCGAAAGCATCCGCGTGTTCCCGATCTCGAACTGGACCGAGCTGGACATCTGGCAATATATCCATCTGGAGGGGATCGAGATTGTGCCCCTGTATTTCAGCGCGCCACGCCCGACGGTGGAGCGTGATGGCCTGATCCTGATGGTCGATGATGATCGCTTTCCGCTGGCCCCCGGCGAAGTGCCGGTGGAACGGTCGATCCGATTCCGCACATTGGGCTGCTATCCGCTGACCGGCGCAGTGGAAAGCGAGGCCAAGACCCTGCCGCAAGTCATTCAGGAAATGCTGCTGACCACCACGTCTGAACGCCAGGGCCGCTTGATCGACAAGGATGGC
>JBGSTI010000511.1:0-6215 GCA_041736605.1 Sphingomonadaceae bacterium | reverse complement strand
GGGCAAGGATAATGGCCTGCATGAAATAACATTGGCCAATGGCGCAACCTTGACATCAAAGACCATCATTCTGTCCACCGGCGCGCGCTGGCGGCAGATGGGCGTGCCAGGTGAGGACCAATATCGCAACAAGGGCGTGGCCTATTGCCCGCACTGCGATGGCCCGCTGTTTAAGGGCAAGCGCACCGCCGTGATCGGCGGTGGCAATTCGGGCGTGGAAGCCGCCATCGATCTGGCGGGTATCGTCGCGCATGTGACCTTGATCGAGTTTGACAGCGAATTGCGCGCAGATGCGGTGCTGCAAAGCAAGCTGCGCAGCATGCCGAATGTCACGATCATTACCTCCGCCTTGACCACCGATGTGCTGGGCGATGGGGAGAAGGTCACGGGCTTACGCTATCGCAACCGCAATGACGAAAGCGAGCATGTCGTCGAGCTGGAGGGGATTTTTGTCCAGATCGGTCTGGTGCCCAATACCGAGTTTCTGAAAGACACTGTGGCCTTGTCGCCGCGCGGCGAGATTGAAGTCGATGCGCGCGGCGCGACCAGCATTCCGGGCATTTTTGCCGCCGGGGACGCCACCACGGTGCCCTATAAGCAGATCATCATTGCGATGGGCGAAGGCTCCAAGGCCGGACTGTCCGCCTTTGATCACCTGATCCGCCATTCCGGCTGAGGGTTGATACAGGGCAGCCGGGCCATCATCGGTCCGGCGACCCTAAACATAATCCAAGCAAATTGTTCTTGCGAGTGATTTGCATTACTATTAGCAGCGCGTCCATAATCAAGGGATATGGACGGCCATGCACGCTGCTTTTTTCACCACCAGAGTGCGGCTTGCGAGCTCGACGGCGATCGCTTTTGCTTTGCCTGCCACGTTGCTAATGGCGAGTCCCGCGCTGGCTGAAGATGCCGCCGGAGACGAAGACCCAATTCTGGTGATCGGCGTGCATGATGGCTATAAAGCCGATAGCAGCGTCACCGCCACCAAGACGGACACCCCGCTGCTCGACGTACCGCAATCCATCTCGGTCATTACCCGCGAACGGCTGGACGATCAGGCCCAGCGCAGCATGGCCGATGTGCTGCGCTATGTGCCCGGCACCACCGTTGGTCAGGGCGAGGGCAATCGCGACCAGATCACGCTGCGCGGCCAGAATACCACGGCGGATTTCTTCCTCGATGGCGTGCGCGATGATGTGCAATATTATCGCAGCCTCTATAATATCGAACGGGTCGAGGTGCTTAAGGGTCCATTCGCGCTGATCTTTGGCCGTGGCGGCAGCGGCGGCATCATCAACCGGGTGCAGAAAACCCCGCTCTCCACAGGCCTTGCCGCCAGCGCCTCGTCCAGCATCAACAGCTTTGGCGCATGGGATGTCGAGGCCGATGTCAACGCACCTCTGGGCGACAAGGCCGCGCTGCGCATCAATGGTATCTATGAAGACATGAATAGCTTTCGCGATTTCGTCGGCGGCGAACGCTATGCGATCAACCCCTATGTCGCGGTCGATCTGGGCGACTGGAAGATGGGCCTGTCATACGAATATGTATACGACGACCGCGTCACTGATCGCGGCGTGCCGTCGATTGCCACCGCCGCTGGCCAGCCCAATGTGCCAATCAAGGGTTATCGCGACACATTCTTTGGCGTGCCGGGCGTCAACCGCGCGGGACTTGAAGCGCATATTGCCAAGCTGCGTATCGATGGCGACCTGACCGACAGACTCACCTGGTCATCGACGTTGCTGTATGGCGATTACGACAAATATTACACCAATGTGTTCGCCAATGGCGCGGCCACAGGGCAGACAGGCACCGTTGCGCTGTCGAGCTATATCGATCCTACCAAACGCACGAATTTCATCGCACAAAGCAATCTGGTTTGGGATGTGATGACCGGTTCGGTTGGCCACATCATTCTGGTCGGCGCGGAATATGGCCATCAGGATTCCAGCAACCAGCGTCGCAACGGCACATTGTCCAGCAGCACGCTGAACCTCGCCAATATCGTCTATCCCACGGTCGCGTTCGGTGGATTGGCCCGCAACACGCAGTCGGACGTGGAATTTGTGTCGGTCTATGCGCAGGATCAGATTGCCTTGAGCGAGCATTTCGATGTCGTCGTCGGTCTGCGTTATGACCGGTTCGATATCAACGGCACCGACCTGATCGGGATGCCGCGTCCCTTTGCGCGCACCGATGAAAAGGTCAGCCCGCGTCTGGGACTGATCTATAAGCCGCAGGAAAACATCTCGATCTATGGCAGCTTTAGCCAGTCGTTTCTTCCGCGATCGGGCGATCAGTTCCTCACCTTGACCGCCAGCCAGCAGAATCTGGCCCCGGAAAAGTTCACCAATCTGGAAATCGGCGCGAAATGGGATATCCGGCCCGATCTGAATGCCACCATTGCGCTGTTCCAGCTGGATCGCACCAATGCGACGACGCCCGATCCGGCCAATGTGCTGGCGACGATCAACATTGGCGAAACCCGCACCAAGGGCGCGGAGCTGGCGCTGACCGGGCGGATCATGCCGGGCTGGCAGACCAGCGCCGCCTATACATTCCAGGATGCGCAATTGCGCGGCAATGGCTTTGTGGCGCTGGCACAGGTGCCGCGTCATCAGGTCGCGCTGTGGAACCGCTATGATGTGAATGATCGCTTTGGTGCAGGCCTGGGCATCATCCACCAATCCAGCCAATTTGCCGCGATCCGCACGGCAGACAATACCACCCGCCTGCCGGGCTTTACCCGCGTCGATGCGGCTTTATATTTCAAAGCGAGCAGCCAAGTTGACGTGCAGCTGAATGTCGAAAATCTGTTCGATATCGGCTATTTTGCCGATGCGCATAATAACAACAACATCACACCGGGCGCGCCGATCAATGGCCGGCTGACGGTGCGGGTGGCGTTCTAAATCACATAATGTCGCGCACTGTACCCCGACGAAAGTCGGGGCCCAGTTCACCATTTGCGTCTTGGATTCACCCTCTGATCTGGACCCCGGCTTTCGCCGGGGTCCAGGGTGTGGATTACATCAATGCCCTGACGGATCGACAAACTCATCCGGAATCCCGGCATTCACAATCCCGCCATCAACCGGCAGCGTAGTGCCAACGACATAATCCCCGGCGCGCGCGGCGAGGAATACCGCTGCACCACCCATATCCATCACATTGCCGACGCGGCGGTTGGGAATACCGCGCGACACAATGTCTTCATTGTCGCGCGCGCTGCGGTTCATAGAAGATGGGAAGGCGCCCGGTGCGATGCCGGTAACATAGACATGGTCTTTGACCAGCCGCGCCGCCATGCGCTTGGTCAGCTGAATCAAAGCTGCCTTTGACGCCTGATAGCTATAGGTTTCCCAAGGGTTGAGGCGCAGGCCATCGACCGATGCGATATTGATCACCTTGGCCGGACGCTCCGCGCTGGCCGCCTTGGTCAACAGGCCATGCAAAGCCTGGGTGAGAAAAAAGGGCGAGCGGACATTGACGTCCATCACCTTGTTCCAGCCCGCTTCGGGGAAATCGAGATAGTCCGCGCCCCAGGCGACACCGGCATTGTTGACCAGAATGTCGAGATGATCCTCGCGTGTCGCCAATTCCTGCGCCAATTCGCGGCAGCCCGCGACAGAGGAAATATCACACGGAATGCCGATCACCCGGTCACCCAGTTCGGCGACGGTTTCGGCTATCTGCTCGGCCTTGCGCGCGCTGATATAAACGCGGGCAGCGCCTGCGGCCAGAAAGCCCTCGACAATCATCTTGCCAATCCCGCGCGAACCGCCAGTGACCAGGGCAACGCGGCCCTCCAACGAAAACAGATCATTGATATTCATGGAATTTTCCTCTCCGGGGATATTGTTATGCGGCTTGGCTCAGGCTGACAACGCGATTGCTGTGATAATAAACGTCGCCGAAAAATTCGGCCAAAGCACGGTCGCGCTTCATATACAGGCCGATATCATATTCATCGGTCATGCCGATGCCGCCATGCATCTGCACGCCTTCGCGCACCGCCAGATTGGTGGCACGACCCGCCTTGGCCTTGGCCACCGACACGTAAAGCTCGGCACGCAGGTCGCCTTCATCGAGCAAATTCTGTGCCTTGAGTACGGCGGAATAGGCCACTTCCATTTCGCCATACAGGTGCGCAGACCGATGTTGCAGCGCCTGGAACTCGCCGATCACCCGGCCAAATTGCTTGCGCTGTTTCAGATAATCGAACGTCATGCCCATCGCGCCATTGCCAACGCCGACCATTTCCGCCGCCGCGCCAATGCGTCCTGCCCTCAACAAACGGTCCAGCGCCGCATTGTCCTGATCATTGCCAATCATGTCTTCGGCAGTGACCTGCACATTATCCAGCCGCACATGCGCGCCCATGCTGGAATCGACCAGCCGCACCGGATCGATAGTGACGCCCGCCGTCTTGGGATCGACGGCAAACAGCGCAATTTCATTGTCCGCGCCCGTTGATGCCGACACGATCAGCATATCGGCCGACGCGCCCTGCACAACGAACTGCTTGGACCCAGTCAGCTTGAAGCCATTACCCGATTTTTCGGCCAGCACATTGGCCATATGCGGGCGGTGTTTGGCACCACCATCAATGGCCAGACCAATCACGGTTTCGCCCGCCAAGATGCCGGGGAACCAGCGGTCGCGCAGCGCCTTATCTCCACCCTTTAGCGCCTCCACAGCGGCAACGGCTGTGGTGAGAAAGGGAGAAGGCGACAGGTTGCGGCCAATTTCTTCCAGCACAATCCCGGCCTCGACATGGCCCATGCCCATGCCGCCTTCATCCTGCGGGATCAGAATGCCGGTAAAGCCCATTTCGGCGAATTGTTTCCACAAGGCGTGGCTGAAACCATCCTTGCAGCCCATGTCGCGGAACTTGCGGAAATGCGCGACCGGGGCCTCGCTTGCCATGAAATCACGCGCACTATCGCGCAGCATCGATTGGTCTTCGTTCAAAATCATGGCCATTGATCAGGCTCCCGGCATGTCGAGAATGCGTTTGGCGACGACATTCAGCATCACTTCGCTGGTGCCGCCTTCGATGCTGTTGCCCTTGGTGCGCAACCAGTCGCGCGGGGCCTTGCCGCCATTCGACCCTTCGCTATCCCATTCCAGCGCGTCGGAACCACCCGCCGCCATGACCAGTTCGTGGCGCTTCTTGTTCAATTCGGTGCCCAGATATTTCATCAGGTTCGAATAGGCAGGATGCGCCTTGCCAGTCTTCCATTCGTCCATAAACCGTTCAGCGTGCGCGCCAAAGGCCAGGCTGTCGACATCGAACATGGCAAGATCGGCGGCCAGCATGGGCTCATCCGCCACCACGTCGCGGAACTTATCGCTCAGCAAGGCTGAGCCGCCATCGCCGCCCATCCCTGAAATCATCTCACGCTCATGACCCAGCAGATATTTGGCGACATCCCAGCCGCGGTTCAGTTCGCCGACAATCTGGTGCTTGGGCACTTTCACATTGTCGAAAAACGTCTCGCAAAATGGGGAGCTGCCCGAAATCAGGCGGATCGGCTTGGTGGTCACGCCGGGGCTGGTCATATCGAACAGCAGGAACGAGATACCGCGATATTTATCAGCCTTGTCGGTACGAACGAGGCAGAAAATCCAGTCGGCCTTGTCAGCATAGCTGGTCCAGATTTTCTGGCCGTTGACCACCCAATGATCGCCCTTGTCCTCGCCGAATGTCTGCAAAGACACCAGATCGCTGCCCGATCCCGGTTCGGAATAGCCCTGGCACCAGCGGATTTCTCCGCGCGCAATCTGGGGCAGATAATGACGCTTTTGCTCTTCGCTGCCGAATTTGAGCAAGGCCGGACCCAGCATCCAGATGCCAAAGCTATTGAGCGGGATGCGGCATTTGCCGCGCGCCAATTCCTGCCGGAAAATCTTGGTCTGCGCGGGCGACAGGCCTGCACCGCCATAATCCTTTGGCCAATCGGGTACGGTCAGCCCAATGGCGGCGCAGCGATTCAGCCATTGCTTTTGCGCATCAGATTGGAACACGAAATTGCGCCCGCCCCAGCACATATCTTCATCGCCGCGCGCAGGCTGGCGCATCTCGGCTGGGCAGTTTTCATCAATCCATGCACGGACTTCGTGGCGGAACTGGTCCGCATCATTGGCAAATTCAGTCATCGCAAACTCCCGGATTTTCCCTATTCCTAGGCTTAGAAACGCGCGCC
>JBGSTI010000510.1:0-2910 GCA_041736605.1 Sphingomonadaceae bacterium | reverse complement strand
CATCTTGCCGCCCAGCTTGATGCCATCGACAGCAACGGTCAGGGCCTGCATGCGCGGCCCGGTGGACACAATTGCGCTATTGCCCAGCAGGGAAATGCGCACGCCCTGATTGCAATTGTCGCTGCTGCCTTCATCGCCGCCATGAAAACAATAGGCGGACCGGCGGGTCTGCGTGGCCTGATTATCGTCGGCGACAGTCAGATCGATATTCCCAAATCCGGCGCGCGGCACCAGATACCATGTCCGGCCTGAACCGCCATCAGCGACCAAAGCCAGCTGGGGCGGCAAGGCTTGCCGGGTTTTGCCCGCGGAGCCATGAAACAGCCGCACGGGTTCCTGTTCCTCGACCCGGCTGACCGCGCGCACCACGCGCGCGCCCTTGGCCATGGCGCGGACATCGCGGTTGCGAATGTCCCAGATTGCCGGGCTGGTCGACGCCATGTCCTGTTTCAAAAAGGTTCGGTTGCGAAAACTGTCAACCATCGCGCGGCATTCCGGCCCGGAAACGGCCGTGGACGACAGATGGGTGAACCACGCGGCCATGCCGATCAATGCGCGAATGCTGCCTTCGCCATTGCGGCAATGATCAAGACCAATGCTGCTGAGCACCTTGGCGGTTTCGCTATCGTCGGCAAATAACCCCCTGTTCCAAACCACAGCGTCATTTCCGGCCGCTACGCGCAGCAAGCCGGTTTCGGCCATGCCCGTGACGATAGTTTCATAATTGCTGAGGTCTGATGCATCGGCGGGCTGGGTTGCCCAAATCTTGACCTGCGGGCCGACCAATATGGCGAGGACCAGCATGGCAATAGCACTCCATGCCAGCAACGGCGATGCGCTGTGGCGTTGGCGCGCGCGGGAGTCATCAAACATGTCGTCAAACGGGTTGCCCGCGCTGCTGCCCTTACCGGCCATGCTCTGCCTCCCCAACCAAGGCCCACCTGGCGATGAACAGCAACAGCGCCGCTTCCAGCAAGTCGCTGCCTGATGTGGCGGCCAGCAGATAGATGTTGCGTCCAGTGAATGGGATCAGCTGCAAATTGGCAAGGATCATGAACGCGGCTGATCCAAATAGCACCCACCGGGCAAAGCGTGCGGCAAGCACCGCCCAATGGTTCAAAAAGGCCGTGTCAGTGTTGGCCGAAACCGGCGTCTGCGCCCGCGCCAAAGCGGTGGCAAAAGCCAGCATCACCATCAAAAAGGCCAGCGCGCCCATGCGGCCATAGGGCCAGATCAGATGCACCGCAGATAGGTGATCCGACAATTGTTCATTTTTCAAAATGTCGAGATTGATGGGGGCCAGATAGCCATGGCCCAGCCAGTTGCCCTGCGCGATGGCGTTAAGGTCCACCATCTGGGAATAGGTTTCAAACGCGAAATTGCTGCCAACCGAGGCCAGTCCATTGGGCGCAAATATTGCCAGCAGGCGCATATCATTGCGGCCCAGCCAGATCGCGGGTTGCAGGCTGTCTGCCACAGACCCTGCTGCCATCTGGTGCGTCCAATAGACCAGTGGCCCGGCATAGATCAAAATGAGCAGCCAAGGCAGCAGCACCAATCCGCAAAGCAAGAGCATCACCGGGCGGTGTTTGCGATCACCCGGATCATTCAGCGTTTCGCGTAGGATCAGCGCCGCTACCAGGAATACGGGAATCCAATAGACCAGGGTAAAGCCGCTATCGCGCGATGCAGCAGCCCCGATCATGATCAGCATCGCAAATGCGACAAATTTGACGAAAGGCTGCTGCCACAGACGGGCCTGCGCCTGTAATGGATGCGCCAGAAACCACGCGCCGCCGATGATTAACAGCGGCATGACAAAAACGCTAAGCCGCACGCCGAAAATCTGTTCTTTCAGCACAAATATGCGGGCCAGCATCACCAGTCCCGCTAGCAGGATCAGGATCGCGGCGGGTGTGGCGTGGTTGCTTTGCAATGTATCGGCAAGGGCCTTGGCGCGGCCGGACAGCGCCTCTGCCGGAGCCTGTAATTGTGTAAACCGCGCTGCCAAGTTACGCAGTCCGGCGGCCAGATCGTCCCATGCCAGGATCAACGCTGGTAACAACCATAGCAAAGCCGCAGGCAGCCACGCAAAACCGCCAGTGGCCAACAACGCTGCGACGCCAAACAGGCCACCGCCCAGAAATTTCCATCGCCGATTTGGCTCTGCCGCGACCGGATACAGCCAGATATGCGCCAAGCCGATCACCAAAGTCAGTGCGATCAGCCATTGTGGCACGTCAAGGCCCCATACCATATCGATGCCAATCAGGCCCGCCGCGGCAAAGGCGATGCTTGCCATCAGCCAGCCCTGTTCGCGGCGCAGGTTTTTGGCGAGCATGAACGCCATGGCCAGCGGTAACAGCAGAATTTCGGTCGCGGTTTGCGCCATGATGGCATTCACGGTCAAATCGGCATCATTATAGGCGGCGGAAATCACCCCCAGCGCGCGCAGGCCCAACAGATAGAGCAGCACTGGCATAATGATCCGCCACGCCATGGAGGCGCGGCCAGCAGGCGCTGCCATGATCAGGATGAACAATCCGGTGGCGGCATAAAGGACCAGTAGCATCCACGGGAATTGCAGCACCTCAACCGGCAATTGCGCAAAATAGCCGCCATCCTTGCTATCCTTACCATTTGATCCGGTGCGATAGTCGGAATTGTTGCGGCATTCGGAAATGCGGTTGCTGCCCGCCCGCGCCACGAAATCGCGGCCCAAAGCGGCAAAGCTGAAATTATAGGCCTGCGCCGCCGCCACAGCGCCGCTATCATCGCCCTGTGCCGCCGCTGCAGTCGGGCGGCTGCCCAGATAGGGGCGCGGTTGATTGCAGGTGCCAGCCTCGGCATTGTCACTTCCGTCCAGCCGCACGGTCGCGGCTCGTGCGTCCTTATCCATGACGATCCTAA
>JBGSTI010000504.1:0-2244 GCA_041736605.1 Sphingomonadaceae bacterium | reverse complement strand
GCCACGCGCGATCAGATCGCGGCGCAGGCCGTCGCAGATCGTCACCACGGCCTGTGCGCCGCTGACCACCCGGTTTTCCAGCTGGCGGGTCAGCCAATATTTCGGCGATCCTTCGCGGCCCGCCATATTGCCGACCGCTGCATCCTCCCAAAAGGCGCGGATTTCATAGACCAAGGGAATGCCCAGAATTTTGGAGGCCTTCAGCGCCGCCATGCCATTGAGCGCGGGCGAATGCGCATGCAGCACATCGGGGCGAAAGCTTTTGGCAACGTCGACGATGCGATCACACAGCACGCCGATTTCGCGCCATTCGCGCAACGGCGACGATCCGGTCGCCTGCGCCAAGGTGCGATAGAAACACAAGCCATCCACCCATTCCATGCCTTCGCCCGCAAAGGGATCTTCGCTGGATGGCTCTGCCGTATGCCGATTGCCAGTGACGCCCGCGACGGTCAGCCCCAGCCGATGCTGAGCCTTCAAAATCGCGCGGGTGCGAAACGTATAGCCGCTGTGCATCGGCAAGCTGTGGTCCAGAACGTGAAGGATGCGTGTCATGGCGCAGTCTATAGGCGGGTAACGCTTAACGGCCCGTCAACCGGTCGATGCTAAACCGAGTAAACAACCGTCAAATCAGCCTGGTTAATCGGGCATCGCAATTACGAAGGCCGCTGGCAAGGACATGATCGACAATCTTTCCATTGGCCTGACGCATGTTTTGCTGGCGATCCTGATCTGGCGGCTATTGGCGCGCGATGATCTGGATATCGAGCCCGCAGAATCCGGTGCGCAGATTGAGCAAGAGCCCAAGCATTCGGCCCGCCCTGCCCGCCCCGCACTTAAGCGCCGCAAAAAGCAGATGCCCGGCTGATGCGCGATCTGTTCCTCATCGCCTTTGTGATTGCCCTGATCGGGACCGGGTTCAAACGCCCGTTCCTGTTCGTGCTGGCCTATGCCTATATCGATATCGTCGCGCCGCAGCGCGTGTCTTATTATCTGCTTAATTCCATCCCGATTTCGCTGATTACCTTCTGCCTCGCCTTTGTCGGGTTTTTTCTGGCCGATAATAAAGAGGGCAGCCGGTTCAGCCCCCGACAGGCGATCATGGCGCTGTTGCTGCTCTATTGCGGCTATACCACCACCACCGCCGATTTCCCGGTTGAAGCGATGGAAAAATGGTCATGGGTGTGGAAAGCGATGGTGTTCGCAATCTTCCTGCCGCTGACCTTGCGCACGCGGTTGCGCATTGAATCGCTGGCACTGGTGATGGTGCTGTCGGCGGCATCGTTGATCATCACTGGCGGTATCAAGACGCTGGCATCGGGCGGCGGCTATGGTGCCCTCACCTTCCTGATTTCGGATAATTACGGCCTGTATGAAGGCAGCACGTTGTCCACTGTAGCGATTTCGATCATCCCGCTGATCTGGTGGCTATCGCGCAACAGCACGGTGTTTCCCAGCGATTGGGCCAATGGCTGGATGGTCAAGGCCTTTGCCTGCGCGCTGATTTTCGCCTGTCTGCTGATCCCTGTGGGGTCACAGGCGCGCACTGGCCTTGTCTGTATCGGCGTGCTGGCGGCACTGGTGCTGCGCACGTCGCGCCACCGGTTTGTGATTGCAGGCGCGATGGCGCTGGCGGTCACGGTCGCCATCCCGTTCCTGCCGCAAAGCTTTACCGAGCGGATGAGCACGATGCAGGATCACAAGGCCGATCAATCCGCCTCGACCCGCCTCGCCGTCTGGGCCTGGACTTGGGACTATGTAAAGGATCATCCCGGCGGCGGCGGCTTTGACGCCTTTCGCGGCAACAAGCTGGTGATTGAAAAGGTCGATACCGAAGAAAGCGGATCGGGCGTTTCGGTGGAGACCCAGGAAATCCACGATGCCGCTCGCGCCTATCATTCCAGCTATTTCGAGATGCTGGGCGAACAGGGCTATTTTGGGTTCCTGCTGTGGCTGGGCATTCACGCCACCGGCATTTTCCGCATGGAAATGCTGCAACGCCGGTTTCGCAAATCGACCTTGGCCGACGATCAATGGATATCCTCGCTGGCTGGTGCCCTGCAAAATGGGCAGATCATCTATATGGTCGGCGCGCTGTTCGTTGGCATCGCGTTTCAGCCGTTCGTCTATATGCTGGTGGCGTTGCAGATCGCGCTCGATAGCTGGGTGGTGATGCGCGACAATCGCCGCGCTGCCGCCGAACGGCAGGAACGCAACGCGCAGCGCAAACAGGCGCGCAAGATC
>JBGSTI010000497.1:0-8858 GCA_041736605.1 Sphingomonadaceae bacterium | reverse complement strand
ACCGGCGTCGTTCAAGGTTCGCAGGCGTTCGAAATTCATGGCTTATCTGCTCCCTTGGCAAGCTGGGTCGCGCCGGTCAGGGCACCGATTTCGGCGAGGGCTTTGGAAATCGCGCTACGGTCCATATTGGCCAAATCAAGCGCCACCAGCGCCTCGACCCGTGCACGCATTTCGGCATAGGCCTTGTCAAACGCTGCAATCTCAGCGTCGCCGGGCGCGGCATCGGCGGGGTCTTCGATTCCCCAATGCGCCTTGATCTGCAGTCCGGGAAAGATCGGGCAGGTTTCGCCCGCTGCATTGTCACACACAGTGATAACAATGTGCAGCGGCGCGGCATCGGGCGCCGTAAAGGCGTCCCAGCTTTTGGATGCTGCGCCTTCTGCCACCACACCATTGCGCGCCAATACCGCCAGCGCGCCGGGATGGACGCGGCCCTTGGGAAAACTGCCCGCCGAAAAACCGCGCAACCGCCCGCCGCCCAGATGGTTGATCAACGCCTCGCCCAATATAGAGCGTGCGCTGTTGCCGGTGCACAGGATCAGAATGTTGATGGGGTCTGCCACGTCATGCCTCACAGTTCAGTTGGGGGATAAGGTCGCCGCACATTTCGGGCGCGCCTTGGCAGCAATCCTGCATCAGAAAGGCTAGCAGGCGGCGCATGCCGGGATAGTCTGCGCGATATCGGATCAGGCGACTTTCGCGTGTCGATTGCACCAATCCTGCCCGTTCCAGCGTGGCCAGATGGTGTGACAGGGTAGAGGGCGGGACATGATGATGCGCGGCAATCGCCCCGGCGATCATGCCATCTGGGCCGGTCTGCACCAGCATGCGGAAAACCGACAATCGCGTATCATGCGCCAGCGCGCCCAGTGCATCAACGGCCCAGGCCTGTTGTTGTTTATCGTCCATATATGCATCCTTCGAACATCATCGAAATATGCATTTTCAGGGCCAAGTCAATTCACATTTCGATATCTGTCGAATTAACTGTCGCATGGCTATGCCTAGGTGCGGAGACCCCCACATAATGTCTGCCTCCCGCATCGGCAGGTTGCTATTCGCATGGGTCCGCTCCTGCCTGATCTGCATCGGCGGCAAGCAGCTTGCGGATATAGCGTCCAAAATCTTCGGGCCATTGGTTGATAATGGCATCAAGATCTTCGTCGCGCGCGGCATAGAGCGCGCGAAGGGCTTCTTCATAATCGGGCAAATCGCCACAAGCAGCCTGCATGAAGCGATAAGCGGCGTCGCGGCACTCGCGCTGCGTTCGGCCCTTGCTACGGGCTTCGTCGACAAGCCGTCGCAACGCCGCAGACGCACCGCCGGGCTGATCGGAAAGCCATTCCCAATGTCGGGGTAGCAGCGTGACCTCGCGCGCTTGGACGCCCAGCTTGGGGCGCCCCGCGCTGCGTTGGTCTGTCTTTCTATAATCCAGATCAACCGCTCGGCCCGACAGGTCATCAAAAATGAGAACCGTTCCATCATGATCGGAAAGTTGCGCCTTGATGCGCAACGCCACCGCGTCACGCTCACCCGACGCTATCTGCTTTCCCCTTAGAAAGGCCGTTATACCTGATATCATGTCCATGCTCCAAAATCGAAGCCATGCCATTACATCCGGGTAAAATGCCTGTCAATATTATCCGGGTAGAAATCTGAAATCAGGGCTCTCTTGGCCTTCTATCCCAAAATACGCCGCCAGCGAAAATACCAGACTTCATGGCCCTGCCGCCGCGCCTTGGCTTCATAGCGGGTTTCGGGCCAGCCGCCGGGGCGGGTGAGGAAGGTTTGCGGCGCGTCGCACAGCCATTCGAACTGATGCGTGTGGCGCTGCATGATCATCAGCGCGTGACGCAGATAGATCGGGTGATCGGTGCCAAAGCGGAACTCGCCGCCGGGCTTCAGCTTGGCATGAATGAGGTCCACGGGGCCGTCATTCATCATCCGGCGTTTGGCATGGCGGGCCTTGGGCCAGGGATCGGGATGGAGCAGATAGGCAAAACTGAGCGCCGCATCGGGCACCCGCGCCAGCACCTCCAGCGCATCGCCATGATGAATGCGCACATTGCCCAAGGGCACACTCTGGCCATTATCGCCATCCACATGGGTCAGCGCCTGCGCCACGCCATTGAGGAACGGTTCGCAGCCAATAAAGCCATGATCGGGCAGCATATCAGCGCGGCCGGCCATATGTTCGCCGCCGCCAAAGCCGATTTCGAAATGCAGCGGGCGGTCATCGCCAAACAGCCCTTTTGCTGTCACCGGGCCATCCGCTGGCACGGCAATGCGCGGCAGCAGATCATCGACCAGATGCTGTTGGCCTTGGCGCAAGGGCTTGCCCTTGGCGCGGCCATAAAGACGGTTGAGAGTAAGCGGATCGCCGGGTTTGTGCGCAGTCATGGCCGCGCCGCTAGACCAGAAATGCGCATAGTGCAATGATACTAGGGCGTGATGATTTCGATGGTCCCGGCCTTTGGCCCGGCGGTGATGCTCACCGAGATCGGGCGCTCGTTCCGCACATGCTCAGCCAATTGCATGGGCGAGGGCAGGGCATCAAAGCTGGGAAAGGTAAAACTGCGATCCGGCAGGACGCCGCGCACGGCAAAGTTGCTGTCATCGGCCCGACCATCTTTGGTGGTCAGATCAAGTTGCGGATTGACCATCACGGCGCGGCCCGCATCGCCCATCACAAGAATATAGCTGTCGGTGCTTTCATTGGCGCGATATACCGGAAATTCTTTTGAACTGGGATCACGGCAAAAGACCGCCATTGGCGATACGCTAGGGGCTGCACCATCGGCATTCGCCGCAGGCCCGACATCGGCGATTGCGCCAAGCATGCCACCCAGCAGCGCATCGCCCATATCGGATTTGCGCTTTTTGGCTGGCTTGGGAAAGCTGAGCGCACTGGCACAGGGTTTGACCGCAACCATCGATGTGCCCGCCGCCGAGGCTGGCAGATTGAGCGCCGCTAGTGTCTTGCCAATCTGGGTATCCAGTTGCTCAGCCGTCAGTTGGGTTGATGACATGCGGATCTTGACGATCCAGTCCTTTGCCCCTGCCAGAGCGAGGCCCGTGCTTTTGAAATTGGGCGCGCTGGCCGTGTAGACAGAGCGCAAACCCATGGGTGCTTCCGAGCCCGGCAGCACCAACGGGGCCTCATCGGCCAGCGGAGTCAGTGTGCCGAAATAATTGCCGACGGTTATCGCATAGCGTGCGGTATCGAACCACAAAGGCACCGAAGGCGCGGCGGCGTGAAAGATATAGATGCTGGTGGTCGTTCCAGTCGCCTTGTCTTGATAGCTGATCAGGATGTCGGTCTGCGTGGTGCCCAATTGGCGGACATTCTGGCGCGCCACGCCGTCGATCTGGACGGGCACAGTAATGCCGCTGCCCTTATGCTCCCAATCCTTGCCAGCATCGGTCTGGATCTCGGTAAAGCTGGCCTGTTGCGCTGTGGCCGGGTTGGCTATCCCCAAGGCCAACAGGCTGAATGCCATGGCGATGCAGCCCAAGGATTTGCGGGGCAAGCGGCGGGTTGTCAGGGCCATGGCGACTCTCTTTTCTATGTGTCTGGCCCAGAGCCTATCGGACTTGATCGGCATTGCAAGCCTATGCAAATCCATCTCCCGCGCGCCAGAGCACAAGTGAAGGTTCAATCAGCCGATGCAAATCCGGTATTGCCCAGATGCACATCACCGCCACACGCGCTGCATGTTGGGCACAGGTTCAGGCTGTGCGCGCAACTGTTATGCGTCAGCAACAGCGGCGGCCCTTTGGCATCGGCATACCAGCGATCCCCCCATTGCAGCAACGCCAGCAGCACCGGATAAAGATCGCGGCCCTTTTCGGTCAGGCGATATTCGAACCGGTCCTGATGCGCGGAATAGGGGCGGGCCTGCAAAATGCCCTGCGCTTGCAGCCGTTCAAGGCGGCTCGACAATATATTGGTCGCCATCAACGTATCGCGTTGAATATCGTCAAAGCGGTGAATGCCGGTAAAACAGGCGCGCACCACCAATGTTGCCCAGCGGTCCCCGAACAATTCAATGACGGAATCGACCATAGCGCGGCTCTCGCGCTTGGGTTTGGCCGACGCGGTGGGCATGCGGCGGCGGCCATAAATGGGGGTGACTTGGCTGATGCCGGGGCCAGCCTGCCAGCTAACGTGGCGCGGATCGATGGCATCTGCACAATGATCGCAGGAGGCGACCGGCGTCATCGCGGAACCACAGGTGCGATGGATCAGGCTGATGCGGAAATCGCGCTCGCCCGTCGCCCAAAGCTGTTGCCAGCGCAGGATCATCAACGCGACGGGAAACAGCGTCCGCCCTTTCTCGGTCAGGCGATAGCCGCTGCGCCGTTCAGGCAGCTTATCGAGCACTTGCGCATCGACCAGTTTTTCCAGTCGGTTGCTGACCACCGAACGCGCTGCGCCGGTTTCGGTTACGAACTCGTCAAAACGGTGCCGACCAAGGAACGCCTGCTCAAGGATGAGCAGGACGGGAACATCACCCACCACTTCAAGCGCGCGCCAGATGGAACAGGCGCGGATGGTTTCGTGCTTCACCGCGTTTGCATCAGCCTTTCTGCAATCGCCTGATAGGCAGGAAGAGAGATATCATCGAAATTGGCATTGCCAGCCTTGGGATTCGAGGCGAAGCGGACAATCACCATTTCGGCCTTGGGGTCAATGTAAATGGTCTGGCCGTGCACACCGCGGGCGTTAAACGCGCCATGGGCATTGTGGGTGATCCACCATTGGCTTTTGTAACTCCAGCCCGGCAGATATTTGTAACCGGCCTTGGCAAAATCGCTGGGCTTTGCCCCAGCGCGAATGTTTGCCACGACCTTGGCGGGAATGATTTGCTGCCCATTGAACCGGCCATTCAGCCGCATCGTCTCGCCAAATCTGGCCGCATCGCGCAGCGTGAGGTTGAGGCCACCCGCAGCAATGCCTGCACCGGACCTGTCCACCATGATATCGGCATCATTCTCCGCGCCGATCCGTGACCAGATGCGTTCGGAAAGGACCAGATGCGCAGGCTTGCCGCTGACACGCGCGATCAGCCAGCCAAGGACTTCGGTGTTGACCGATCGATAGGTAAAGCCATCGCTATGCGCGCCTTTTTTCATCACCGTCGGCAGATAATCAAAGGAGTTGAGCGGGCCGGTATAGCCCGGCGGCGCTGGTATCAGGCCGGACGCGAATGAGAATTTCGCAATCTCTGCTTTGGGATCGGTATAGTCTTCGGAATAATCCAGCGCAGTGGTCATATCCAGCACCTGGCGCACCGTGGCATCGCCAAAGCCGCTATTGCGCAGCTCGGGAATATAGCGGGCAATGGTCGCCGATTCGTCGATTTTCCCGTCGGCAATCAGCATTTCGGCGAGCGTGCCGTAAAACGACTTGGTCACCGAAAAGGCCAGATGCGGGCGATCCTGATTCATAAAGCCGCTATAGCGTTCATACACAATCCGGCCCCGGTGCAGAACCAATATGGCGTCACCGTAAACCGCTTCATAGGATTGCGGCCAGCTCATCACATCGCTGCGCAGCAACGGCGTGAACAGCACTTGGTCCAGATCCTTGCGGAGGGCAACGGGCAAAGGCGCTATCTTGCCCTTGCCGCGCGCCACGCGGGCGGTGGGCACCAATTCGCGCATGTGTGAAAACGACCAGCGGCTTTTGGGAAACTGGTAAAAGCTGCCGTCAGAAAACTGGATGCGTTTTTCGGGCGGCGGCGGGCTGCCCTGCATCCAGCCCATGGCGGCAGGATCGGTTTCGAAATGGCTGGCCGGGGCCTGCTGCGCCTGTGCCGAAGCACAGGTCGCAAACAGGCAAAGCGAAAAGCCCAAACGGGCGAGGACAGTGGCCTTCATCGCTTAGAACTTGAAATCCACCACCAGCGCGATGTTACGCGGGCGATCATAGATGGCATTATACGCGATGCCGGTATTGCGCGTGATCGTGGTTGCCAAAGGCACAGCGCCCGCCGTTTGCTTGATCCGCTCATTGGTCAGGTTACGGCCCACCAACGCAATCGACCATTGATCGTCAATCGCGCCCAAAGACAGGCGCGCGCCCATTTTGACATAGCCGTCCTGATCGGTGCGCGGATCGAGATTAGCGGCGGTGACAAAACCACTGGAGAAATCGGCGTTTAGATTGACGCCCATCTTTACTGTATCGCCAATGTCATGGCTGAAATCGCCATTGAGATTGCCCGACCATTTGGGTGATAGCGCGTTACGCTTGCCCGAATAGTTGCAGAATCCGCCGGGCACATCCGACACTTGCTGGAAATAGCATTGGCCTTGCAGGAAGTTGGTAAATTCAAAATCGAGATAGGCCACCGCACCGCTCAGCGTGAAATGCTCATCCACCGCCCAGCGCATATCGGCCTCAACGCCCTGGGTCCGGGCACCGGCGGCATTGCGGACGTTAAAGTTCAACGTGCCGTCAAACACATTGGTCTGCAAATCCTTATAGGTCGTGCGATAGACCGACAGGTTCACCGCCAGCGTGCGGGTTTTGTATTTGAAACCAGCCTCGTAATTGTCGGCGCGTTCATCGGTAAATTCGAATGCACCGGGCCGGGCGACGGTGGTCGATGTGGGCAGCGAGTTGGACCGGATGTCAAAGCCGCCCGCCTTGGTGCCACGCGCGAACGAGGCATAGAACATCAGATCATCGGTCACGTCATATTGGATATTGGCCATCGGATTGAACGAGTTTTCGCTCAATCGGCCTGAAATGGCATGCGCCTCAATGTTCAGGGCGCGGAATGTGCCGACCACCACGGGCAGCGGGAAAGTGTTCAGCGGCCCGCGATTGACGGTCAGCACGCGGCTGCCACTCTTTTTCTCATGGTTGAAGCGCGCACCCACTGTCAGGCGCAGGCTGTCTGTCAGGGCAAATTCACCCTGTGCAAACAACGAATAGAGGTTTGATTGCTGCGAATAGATGCGATCATTGGTGGTGTCGCCAATCGCATTGAACGGAGGGCCAAAGCCAAGGAAGGTCGGATTGAAGCGCACAACGTCATCGGCACTCAGCTTGGAGTTCTGATAATAGACCCCGGCGATATAATTGAACCGGGCGTCACCGGGCGAGGCGATGCGCAATTCCTGCGATACCTGGCGGTAATCCTCTTCCAATGACGTGCCATCAAGGAACGCGGGCGCGACGAAATCGACGTCGATGATTTCATCGGTGGCGTAATCCAGCAGGCCGGTGGTTGATGTCAGCACATGATCGCCCAGTTCCAGATTGGCGTTCAACACCGCGTTGAAAATGGTGTTGTTCGACACATAACCGCCATCGGCGCGGACATAATCCTCGCGCGTATCAACGAACAACGGCCCTGCAAAAATGGTGTTATAGCTGCCGAATGCACCAAAGACTTCGCGTGGCTGGCCCTTGGTCTTGAAATCGGCATATTCGACCTTGAGGTCAGCCGAGAGCGGGCCGCCAGCGTCGAAATCCAGAATGCCGCGCACAAACGCTTCTTTGACATTGGGCTCGTTGCGGTTTTGGCGGGTGTTAAAGAAATAGCCGTCCATATCGCGATAATAGCCAACAACGCGCGCGCCGATGGATTCGCTCACCGGGCCGGAAAGCACGGCGGTGATCTTCTTTTCCTTATGCTCAAATTCATAGCTGGCGTTGACCGAGCCTTCGAAATCCTTGGTCGGGCGGCGGCTGACAATGTTCACCGCGCCGGCAATGGCGTTCTTGCCAAACAGGGTGGGCTGTGGCCCGCGCAGCACTTCGATGCGTTGCAGATCGACCAAGGGCATGCGGCTCAACTGATCGCGGCCATAATAAATGCCGTCGACAAACATCGCCACCGATTGTTCAAAGCCCTTATTATCACCCGATGCGATGCCGCGAATGGCGATGCGGTTGGCAATGGCGGTCTGGGTGATTTTGAGGTTGGGGATCGACGACGACACCGATTCCAGATTGGTCTGGCCATAGCTTTCAATCGCTTCGCCGGTAATGGCGGAGATCGAAATCGGCACGTCCGACAGGCCCTCAGCGCGCTTTTGTGCGGTAACGACGATTTCCTCAAGGCCGCCTTGTTGCGGCGCTGAATCCTGCGCCATGGCCATGCCCGGCGCAACCAGCGCGGTGGTTCCGAGAATCCGGATAAATGTCTTGATCATGCTGACCTCCCCTAAATTTGGCGCAACGCGGTTGTTTGCTGATTGCGATCACCCCCGTGACAGGAGCGATCAGTGCGCCGATGCAAGTATGACTATACAAGTTGGTATGTTTATGCAAGCTAGTGTGAGAACAGAAAATATGGACCTGAGAATCGCCATGCCCTTGCCCCCCCAATTGCTCCGCAACCTGTCGCTACCCGCGATTGGCGCGCCGATGTTTTTGATATCGGGGCCGGACATGGTGATTGCGCAGGCCAAGGCGGGAATGATCGGCAGTTTCCCAACGCCCAATGCGCGCACCCCTGAAATTCTTGATCAATGGATGGGTCAGATCAGCGCCGCTTTGGCCGATGATCCGCAGGCGGCAACATGGGCGGCCAATCTGGTGGTGCACCCCTCCAACACCCGCTTGCCTGCTGATCTGGAATGTGTGCTGCGGCACAAACCGCCTTTGGTGATTACCGCCTTGGGCAGTCCGGGCCGGGTGGTCGACGCTGTGCATAGCTATGGCGGGCTGGTGTTCGCCGATGTCAATTCGGTTGGCTTTGCGCGCAAGGCAGCGGCAACGGGCGTTGATGGGCTGGTTCTCGTCGCATCAGGGGCAGGGGGCCATACCGGCCAGACCGCCGGGTTCGCGTTTGTTGAGGAAGTGCGCCAGTTCTGGGATGGGCCAATCGTGCTGGGTG
>JBGSTI010000486.1:0-4097 GCA_041736605.1 Sphingomonadaceae bacterium | reverse complement strand
GACGACAGCAGATAGCCATGTCCGGCATGGATTTCGATTGCATCAAATCCCGCCTGCTTGGCCCGCCGCGCACCATCACCAAATTGGCGCACGACCAGATCAATATCATCCTGGTCGAGGATCTTGATCTCGGGCATTTTCATGCCGCTGAAACTCGCCATTTCTTCGGGCAGGAAATAGTCCATGAAATCGCCAGCCGAAGGCTTGGGGATGGCGGGTGCCCATAAAGGATGGCCATTGCGGGTCGAATAGCCAGCGATCAGCCCGCCATGGTGCAGCTGTGCAGCAATCTTGGCCCCGGCGGCATGAACCCGCTCACACAGTTGTGTCAGGCCGGGCAGGAACTTGTCATCTGAAATTGCCGTCTGCTGCCAGGCTACCGCGCCGACCGGCCAGGCGACCCCGGCAACGCCAGAGATGATCAGCCCCACCCCGCCTTTGGCCTGTTCCTCGTGATAGGCGATCAGCCGCTCGCCAACATGGCCATCCTCTTCGGACAGGCTGACCCCCATAGCCGAGACCATGATACGGTTCTTCAGCTCCATCCCGTTGATTTTGCCGGGTGACAACAGGTGCGGATAGGCGTTTGAGATGGCCATGGGCGGGCATTCCTCTATGCTTGCGTCCACCGGTTTCGCGTGGCCGGCATAATATTGGTGACTTTTCCTGATCGGTCACAACTCGTCAACCGATTTCACGGATTATTGCGTAGTAGATAAATCTTTATTCTTCGCATGTCTTCGCCATATATGCATAATTTGCAAGTTTTGCGCCAAATATTGCAAGAAAATATACGCGAATGGAAAAATTCTCCATTTCTCCCAGATCAAGACTCCATCGCCGGATAATCCGTGAAGCCCTTTTCCTCGCCGGTATAGACATGGGCGAAATCGACCCTCGCCAATGGGGCGCCTGCTGCGACACGTTCGACCAGATCGGGATTGGCGATAAAGGCGCGTCCGAAACTAACGGCATCCGCCCTTCCCGCGTCGATCAGCGCGGCGGCACTGTCCGCCTTCAGGCCATTATTGGCGATGATCGGCCGGGACCAGTTGGCGCGCAGCATCGCCAGCGTGTCGAGTTCCTCCAGCCCCATATCGACGACATGACAATAAGCCAGCCCCAGCCCATCAGCCGCCTTCACAAATGGGGCAAAGGTCGCCTCGGGATCAGCCGGGTCCATGCCATTATAAGGATTGCCCGGAGAGATGCGAAAGCCAACCCGGTCTCCGCCAATTGCATCGGCCAGCGCCTTGAGCACGGCCACCGGAAAGCGGATGCGGTTTTCCGCGCTGCCGCCATATATATCGGCGCGCTGGTTACTCACCGGATTAAGGAACTGGTTGATCAGATAGCCGCTGGCATAATGCAGCTCTACCCCGTCCATCCCGGCGGCGATGGCGTTGCGGGCGGCGGTGGCAAACTCTTCGATCAGCACAGGAATCTCGTCCGCCGCAATCGCCTCTGGCATGGCCGTTGCCACTGGCACGCCATCGGGTCCGGGCACTGGCGTCGGACAGGCAATGGCAGACGGGGCCAGCACCCGCGCATCAAATCCACGATTGGTGGGCACCACCACACGGCCGCAATGCATAAGTTGCATAACCATGCGCCCGCCGCGCGCGCGCACCGCATCGCTGACCAGCCGCCAGCCGGCAATTTGTTCGGGGCTGTAAATCCCCGGCGTGCGCCAATAGCCCTTGCCCTCGGGCGATGGCTGCACGCCTTCAGTGATGATCAGTCCGGCACTGGCCCGCTGACGGTAATATTCGACCATTAGCGGTGTCGGCACATCGCCCGGCCCAGCGCGATCCCGCGTCATTGGCGCCATGATGACCCTGTTTGACAAGTTCAGTGCGCCAAGGGACACAGGGGTGAATAGGCTGGCCGTCATTCGAATATCCTTTTTTGCAACGCCAGTTGACCGGCATTTGCGTTATCTTCTATGTTATTTTTTACGCAATTCAAGGAGAGGTAGCGATGAAATACGACTTTGATGGCAAAGTGGCACTGGTAACCGGCGCCGGTGGCGGAATCGGCCGGGCAACTGCACTGGCTTTTGCCGCATCAGGGGCTTCAGTCGTCGCCTCTGACGTGAACGCCGCAGGCTGCGAAGAAACCGCCGACATGATCACCGCCGCCGGTGGCAAGGTGAAGGCGCTCGCCTGCAATGTGGCTGACAGCGCCGCCGTCACCACACTTGTCCAGCAAACTGTCGCTGCCTTTGGCCGTCTCGACTTTGCCCATAATAATGCGGGCATCAACAATATGGGCCGCGACGAATATCAGGATGACGTCTGGGATCTCAGCCTCTCGGTCAATCTCAGTGGTGTCATGTATTGCATGCGCGCCGAAGCCGAAATCATGCTGGCTCAGGGCAAGGGTGCCATCGTCAACACCTCGTCTATCAACGGGCTGGTCGGCAATGGCGCGCAACCGGGCTATACGGCGACCAAGCATGGCGTGATCGGCCTGACCCGCCATGGCGCGCTGCGCTGGGCCAAGGCGGGCATTCGCGTCAACGCTGTTTGCCCCGGTGTCATCGAAACACCGATGACCGCGCCGCTCGCTGCCAATCCGGATATGCGCCAAATCCTCGACAATATGACGCCGATGGGCCGCATGGGTCAGGCCGAAGAAATTGCCGCCGCTGTCCTGTGGCTCTGTTCTGATCAGGCCAGCTTTGTCACCGGCCACCCGCTGGTAATCGATGGCGGCGCGACCGCAATCTGAACCGGCAGCGCAAATGACAAAAAAGGGGCGCAGCGGACTGGCCGCTGCGCCCTAATCATTGCCTGCCGCCAAACCGGAGAGGAACAGTAGCGGCAGGCCAGGAGAAAGAGAAAAAGAGAAAGAAACTCAGGCTGCTGAATCCCAAGGCGATTCCTTGGTGCCGCGGGTTATATAGCTGCCATTCACCCGGGTCTGGAATGATGCCGCCTCGGCGCGCGGATTGTAGAATTGGCGGTACCAGACGCGCACCTTATCAAATGGTCCATCGCCGCGCACCATCATCGGGTTGATGCATGGGCGCTTGTTTGACCAGATTTCAAAGTCCTGGGCAAAGGCCTCAACGCCCGCATCTTCATAGGCCCGGGCGGTGGCAATATCGGCCTCGTTCGGCACGGCGTTGGCCACCTTGACGAACAGGCCATACCACACCTTGACGACGCCATCATCGATTGGCGTGTGGGCGATCAGCATATGCGACGGATTTTCGCCGAGCATCACCGATTGAAGAATACCGGGCCCGGTATACCAGGTGTCATTGGTCATCACCGCGCCACCATCGGCCGCCAGCGTCTTGTGTCCCGCTGCCAGAATCTGACGACAGACGTGATTGTCGAACTCATTGTGGAAATGCACCATGTCAATCGACCCGTGCACAGGCTCCAGATGCGCCTTGTCGCACATGTTATCGACCACTTCCTGCGGATGGCAGGCCAGGTCACCCAGCATCCGGATATTCCAATTGACCCAGTTCGGCGCATCCCATTGCTCTAACGACGGCAGATCATAGTCCGCCTCCTGCCCTTCAGGATCATACCAGACCCAAAGGCAACCGGCCCGTTCGGTGACGGGAAAGGATTTGAGCGCCGCAGCCTTGGGCGGTGCCACAGGCGAATAAGGAATCTGGTTGCAGCGGCCATCCGGGCCAAAGCGCCAGCCATGATAGGGGCAACGAATATTGTCGCCCTCAACATGCGTACCATCCTTGATGACATAGGACGTCGTATTATTGGCGAGGTGCGTGCCCATGTGCGGGCAATAGGCCTCCATCAGGAAGACCCGGCCACTCTCACCACGATACATCACCAGATCTTCGCCAAAATAGCGGACCCCCACCGGCACGCTTGTTGCGTCAGCAGACTGGCCAACCATGAACCAGCCGCGCGGATAGGTGAACTCGCCGAGTCCATAGTCTGCAGTCGTAGCCATTGCCTCTCCCCTTGATTTAGCGAAGCTATATCTATCAAAGGCGCAGGGCATAGGCAAATGAATTACGAAATATGCACAACTTTGCCCATAAAAAAGGCCTCATGCGTAACAGGTTGCAATCCAGCCTACGCAATCAATCTTCGTCAGCGATGTCAGTC
>JBGSTI010000475.1:0-2516 GCA_041736605.1 Sphingomonadaceae bacterium | reverse complement strand
CTGGCGGCCCGGCCACCGTGTTGCGGCACAAGGGCGATGCCGATCAGGCGACAGTGGTCATTGCTTGGCCAACCAGCGGCGGGCGGACCAATATCCGCGAGAGCCGTCAGCTCGAAATTCTGGCGCAATTGTTTAACAATCGCCTGTTTGAACAGCTGCGCGAACAGGCCGGGGCCAGCTATGCCCCGCAAGTGCGCAACGATTGGCCGCTGGATTTCGACAATGGCGGCAACATCGCCACCATCGCGCAGGTACAGCCGGAAAATGTCGAAAAGTTCATGAGCCTGGCGCAGCAGATTGCCGATGATCTGGTGGCAAAGCCGGTGACCGATGATGAGCTGAACCGGATTACCGAGCCGCTGAAACAGCTGATCTCGCGCGCCTCAACCGGTAATGCGTTCTGGCTTTCGATGCTGGAAGGGGTCAGTGCGGATCGCAAGCGCGTGGGCCAGGTGCGCTCGCTGCTCGGCGATTATACCGTGACCACGCCTGCCGAAATGCAGGCGCTGGCAGCGCGCTATCTGGGTCGCGACAAGGCGTGGCGTCTGGTGGTGCTGCCCGAAAATGCACCGGTGCCGCAGGCGGCGCTTGATCCGGCTCAAGGTCCAGAGGGCGGTGCAGCGGAAGGGGTTGTTGCTGCGGCGGAGTGACGAACGGCCAAATGGGGGGCAGATGGATGCGGGCACTGGCAAATGTAATCAGCCTGCTGCTCATGGCCATGCTTTTTGTTGGGGCCGTTCAGATGGTCGCCATTGGCTGGCTTGGCGGATTGACCCTGCTTTTGGCGATCAGTTTGATTTCAGTGTTGGTGCACGAAATTGGTCATGCAGCGATGCTGCGGCGCCTGGGCGGGCGCGTTGATGAAATCTGCGTCTTTGGCCTCAGCTATGATTTTCAAGCGCGGCGATGGCGGGCTGGAACGCTGTATGAAGCGCAGGATATTGGCGGCTATGTCATCGGTGCGTTTGATCCCGACACCGCCACATCGCGCAAGGACATGCTGGTCGCCATGGCAGGCCCCGCCGCGAACATGGTGTTGGCTCTGATTTTAATCGCATTGCTAGGCATAGCCGTGCTCTTGGCTGATCCGGCCATTACGCCGCCTGCCATTTTGTCCGGCGCGCCCGACATGGCCGTGCCTGCACGCTTGCCAGGTCAGGCGGCGATAGAGGCGATACTGGCCGATGCTGACGCGCGTATGCAGGCTGCCTATTGGGCCAGCCTAGCTGCCGCCTCAGCCAAATTGCTGGCATTGGCATCCATCGGCATGGCCATCGTCAATCTGATCCCGTTTCGGGGTAGCGATGGGGATATTATCCGCCAGTGCCGGGCGGCACTATAACGCGAAATCAGCCCTGCGCTTTATCGAGCGATGGAGCCGCGCGGCTAGCGGGGGTTACATCAACCACCCGGTGATATTGGCGACGCGGATGGTTTTCGCTGATCAGCGTGCGCGGATCGCTGACCGTCAGATCCTCTGGCAGGGCGAGCGGTTGCAGCCCGGCCAGCTTGCGGTATAGCGCGGCGGACACGGCGGCAAAGGGCGCGGCGGCGAGCAGCGGAAAAATGATGAAACCCATGGCAAAGCATACGCCAAAGCCGATGGCCGCATAGCCGCCACTGCTGGTCACTTTGAAATATTGGCAGATCTTGTGCGACACCAGATTGGGCACAAACAGGCTGATCATCGAACAGATCATGATCAGCAGGCAGGTGAGAAATATAACGCTGGGCGTAATCAGCGATTCCGCCATTTCCAGCGCCATCGCCTCGTCAACGCTGCTGACCATTTCCCACATGATCTGCGCTGATAACTGATAGATCAGCACGCCCAAGCCGACACAGATCAGGCTGGTGATAGCCCCTGCCATCAGCATCAGGCCCAGCGATGTGCGCACTTCGACAGGGCCGTTATAATAGGTTTCATTGGCGATGCGCGCGGTGGTCAGGTCGTCGCGCTGGCCTTCGGGCAGGTTCATTTGCACACCCAGCCATTGCGCTAGCCGATCCGGATCGTCGCCATGGGTGACGCGGCCCGCCGTGGCATGATAGGCATAGCCGATCATTGCGCCCACAAGCGCGGGAATGACAATGGCCATGCTCAGCGCGTTTTCGGCCTGCGCTGTGGCGAGCAGGCTGTTGCCACCGGCGATCAGAAATGTGGGCAGAAAGCACAAGGCACCGGCCAGGGCATAGCCCCAGCTTTGGGTGATCCGCGCTGCCATCAGGCCAATATGGGCGAGCGTAAACAGCGCCAGAAAGCCGATACTGCCCAGCAGCATGGCAAAAATATTGCCATCAATGGTGGAAAATACGCCATCATCCATGCCGAACACCGCCCAGCATCCGGCGACCACCGCCATGCCCGCGCACAGGCTGGCGAGCATCAACGAACTGATATGCGTGCGAACGGGAATCATAGGCAATCCTAAGCGCAGATTTTGGCGATCTTTGCTCAGGATTACCCGATGAGGCTTAACAATCCGTAGGTGCGGCCTAAATTACTTGGCCGATTT
>JBGSTI010000435.1:0-2207 GCA_041736605.1 Sphingomonadaceae bacterium | reverse complement strand
GCTGGCCCGCGCCGCGCCGGGATTGCCGCTCAATCGCTGCGCTGTCGCGATCAGATGGCGTTTCTGCGCATCGATGATCGTCGCGCGTTCATCCTCGGTCAGCGACAGATCATCGACAAAGCCCAATAGGGCGGAGGAGCGATCCCCAGCGTTGATCCGATCAGCAATGGGCTGGCTGATCACCAATGAGTTGCGCAGCGCACCTGCGCTATCGACCAGCGCCTTGACCGGTTGATTGAGCCGCGCAATCGCCGCGTCATAGCGGCCCTGATTGATCAGATGCACGCCCTCGAAATTGCGCCGCAGCCGCTCCAGCACCGGGCTGGCGCTGGGCATTGCACGCGCTTCGGCAAAGAGCCGATCCGCCTCGCCAAATTCGCCAAGATTGGATTTTTGCAAAGCGCGGTTGATCAGGAACTCCGCCGGTTCGATTCTAGCCGCGCCCGCCGCGCTGCCGGTTTCCATCGCGTCAATGCGCTGTTGCAACGTTTCGAAAAACTCGCCCGCATCGGCATAATCGCCTGCGTTGTTGCGGCGATAGCCCTCGCCCAGGGCGGCTTTGGGATCAAGCGTCAGTGCCTGCAATCGCGAGAACGCGGCATTATCCGCAACCGAAATTGTCGCAATATCGAGTTCGCCCTCAACAATCCGATCGGCCATCAACGAACGCATCGCTAGCGCTAGCGCCGATTGATAGGCAGTAAAGCCCTCGGCCACGAACACCGCCTTGCCGCCGGTTTTGGTTATGACCGTCCACGCCAATTGTGGATCGCGATAAGAGCAGGCCATTTGCGCCGCACCGTCGACCAGCGCCGATGCCGCCATCACACCATCGCTGCAGTCAACCTTGCTGGCGCGCAGTTCGGCCAGCCGTGCCGCGACCTCGGCATCGCTGCCCCGCAGCGCATAGACCGTGCCGATAGGCAGCGCGGAATCGCGGCAAACAATCGTCCACGCCCGATCAAACGGCGATTGCAGGGCCGGGCCGATGCCTTGCGCCTGCACCTGACACAGCAATTGCGAGCCGCTGCCCAAAGGAAAGCTGTCACGCTGGCTCAACCGGTCGGTCTGGGCACTGGCCAAAGGGGACAGCAAGGCGGCCAATAGCAGCCCGCAAATCGCGGTCAAAAGGGATGATAGGCGCGGCGCAACGCTTCGCATGATGTTTCCTCCATCGCCCTTGGGTGCGGATGATCCGCCCCGGCGTGTCAACATTCATGCGACCCTGTATCAACGGCCCGTCTGTGCAGGCCTTGTCATTCTGATCCGTCTAGACCTTATTGCCCGGTCAGAAATTGGACGGATTCGCCAAGCGGCGCCCGGTCCACCGGGAAATTGTTCACCGGATCGGTCGGATCACGATAGCCGATGGCTAGACCACAGAACAGGATATTGTCTGTGGGAATAGGCACAGATTTGTAAATCGTGCTGGCATAGACCGCCCATGCCTCTTGCGCGCAGCTATCCAGCCCTGCTTCGCGCAGCAAAAGCATGATGGATTGCAACCACATACCCATGTCGGACCATTGCGGCGGCCCCATATATCGCGGGGTGTGGACCAGCATCAGCACCGGCGCATCAAAGGCGCGAAAATTGCGGGCAAACTGCATCAGTCGGCCTATTTTGTCCTCTCTTGGGACATTCAGCGCGGCATACATCGCCTCACCCACGCCAAAGCGACGGGCCAGATAGGGTTCAGCCAGATCCTTGGGATAGATATCATATTCGCTATCGCGATCACGCGGATCTGCGGCGATTCGCGCCTGCACCGCCGCGATCAGATCAGCGAGCGGCTGCCCGGCCAGCACTATGGCATTCCATGGCTGCACATTGCCGCCTGAAGGGCTGCGCTGCGCCTTTTCCAATATGTCGCGCAGCAGGTCCATTGGCACTGGCTGCGGCGTAAAGGCGCGGACTGAGCGTCGCGTGGCCAGCGCGTCAGATACCGTAGCTGCGCTGAAATCAGGGGTGTTGGCCACGCTCATGCTTTGTCCTCATCAAAAAGCCCGGCGAGCTGCTCCAAAATCGTGCCGCCCAATTGCTCGGCGTCCATGATTGTCACGGCGCGGCGATAGTATCGCGTCACGTCATGGCCAATGCCAATCGCGACCAGCTGCACCGGCGATTGCCGCTCAATCCAGTCAATCACCTTGCGCAGATGCTGTTCCAGATAGCCGCCGCTGTTAACCGACAGGGTGCGGTCATCC
>JBGSTI010000420.1:0-1922 GCA_041736605.1 Sphingomonadaceae bacterium | reverse complement strand
GTCGATCATGGCAATGGCCTTATGACCCGCTATGCGCATTTGTCGTCCATTGGCGTACGCGTCGGCCAGCCGGTCAGCGCGGGCATGCGTCTGGGCGGCATGGGCAGCACGGGCCGATCCACCGGCACCCATCTGCATTTTGAAGTGCGGGTCAATGGCACAGCCATCAATCCCCGCCCGTTTCTGGAAGCCAATAATAATGTTCTCGCGAAAGCCCAACAATCCGAATCGCCCCGTGTCCAGCAATCCGGCGAGCGCCCCCGTGGCTAATCGCGCCGGCGGCTCCACCTTTTCGGTGCTGGGAACCGATATTGTCGTGACCGGCAATATCCAGGCGCAGGTTGATCTGCATATTGATGGCAAGATCGAAGGCGACATTAGCTGCGCATCGCTGGTGCTGGGCGAAACCAGCGAAGTGACCGGCGCCATCCGGGCAGAATCGGCGCGTATCGCAGGCCAGGTCAATGGGTCCATCGATGCCGGACAACTGATCATTGATCGCACCGCCCGCATTTCAGGCGATGTTTGCTATGAAAGCATCACCATCGAACAGGGCGGCCAGGTGGATGGCAAGTTCATGCATCGTGGTGCAGCGCGCGGAAAAGTGCTGCCCGCCGGGGACAGCCACCCTGCCACGCTCGACCTTGCCGAGGCAGGCCTGATCCAGTCCTGATCGGGCATGTGCTGAATCAAACAGCATTTGTCATTTGAACCGCGCCGCATAATCGGCGACCCTTAAGGGTGAAAATTATCGGCGAGGGGAAAGACACGTGGCGCATATTCTGAAATGTCTGTTGGCAGGCTTTGCCCTGACCGCCTGTGCGCTCATGCTGATGCCAATGGCGCATGCCCAGGCCAGCGGTGCCGCCGATCCTGGGCAGGCCAAAATTGACGAAGCGATCATTTTCCTGCGCGCCGACGATCAGGATAGCGCACTGGCGCTGCTCGCCGCTGCCTGTGATGCAGGGTCTGCCAAGGCCTGCGAAAAACAGGGCCTGCTCCAGATTGATATGTTCGATTTCGATGGCGCGCGCGTGACGCTACAAAAAGCCTGCGCCCAGAATATGGCGCCCAGCTGCTTTCTCGCGGCATCGTCTGTCGAAAGCAACGTGCCCGAGGGCGAAGAAGAAGACAGCCCCGCTATCGCTGAACGATACAAGGCCGGACACGCCCTTTTCTTGAAGTCGTGCGATCTGAAATATCTGCCTGGATGCTATACGGCCGCTTGGCGCATGCGCGACACCGAAAGCCCAGTGCATGATCGCGCCGCTGCTTTGGCGCTGATGGACAGCAGCTGCATGGGTGGCATTCGCGAAGCCTGCAATGAAGCGGTCGGCCTTTTGCAATATACCGCTGATGGCAATTTCGTCGAAGATGTCGACATCCGCCGCCTGTCACGTCTGCAACTGAAAGGCTGCGATCTGGGCGATTCCAGTTCGTGTAGCGAGCTGGCCTATCGGCTGAAGGGCGGCGATCTGGGCAAACCCGATCATGCCCGCGCTGTCACACTGTATGAAAAGGCCTGTATGATCAACGGCTCCGGCAATTGCGAACCGGCCATCCGCGCCACGTTGATGCTTCCGTAACCGTGCTTCAGGCGCGCGGGGCCTGCCGCCGATAGCTTAGCGCCTCGGCAATATGGATGCGGCCAATGGTTTCCGCGCCCGACAGATCGGCAATGGTCCGCGCCACACGCAACATACGGGTATAGCCCCGCGCCGATAGCCGCATTGCCTCTGCCGCTTGCGCCAGCAGCTTGCGGCCCGCTTCATCCGGCGTGGCAAAACGATCCAGCGCGTCGCCATTCAGCTCGGCATTGGTGCGCGCCTTGGACTCTGCGGCGCGTTCAGTCTGCACCGCACGAGCATGGGCGACGCGCGCCGCCACCTCGTCCGATCCTTCGGCTGGCGGCGGCAGCGACA
>JBGSTI010000392.1:0-3175 GCA_041736605.1 Sphingomonadaceae bacterium | reverse complement strand
GGGCAATCGCTCCAGCCGCGCGCCCCAATAATATTGCCAAATTTTGCCGTCATCGAGCAGAAGGTCAACGATATCGTCGTCAAGATAGTGAAACATGGTCTAGCTCCTCCCATCATATCCTGATGATGAGCCTAGCATGGCATGCATGGCCGTTGCGTGACAGAGACCACGCCCAACAAAAAAGGCCGGGCATCGCTGCCCGACCTTTCTTGTCTAACACAAAGCTTCCAATAAAATCAGAAGCGCAGCGAAGCCGTGACTCGCACCGAGTGGCGGTTAAAGTCTTCGTCGCTGCGGTTGAAATTGGTGCCGCCGCCGTTCAGCAGGAACGGATTGGTCGCCGCTGCTGCACCCTGCGTGACGTTGACGACATAATCATCGTCCATCAGGCTGGTATACATATATTCGACGCCAAGGCTCAAATTCTGAGCAACCATGGCTTCGGCGCCGCCGCCGACCTGATAGCCCCAGGCGTTGGTCTTGCCATTATCGGCAAAGGCGTTGGCGCCATTGGTGGTGGTGAAGCTGTTGTCCAGCTTGGCATAGGCACCGCCGCCGGTGACATAGAACAGCACGCCGCCATTGGGGGTATAACCAGCGCGCAGGCGGGCCGACACTTCATAATCGGTTTCGCGTGTCATCGTGTAGGATGCAGGGGTGCTGCTGAATGCCGTTACCGAATCCGTCGCTTCCGAACGACCGCCTTCGATCAGCGCGCCGACAACAAAATTGCCCATGCGCTTGTCTGCGCCGATGCGGGCATAATATTCCCAATCGTCATTGTCGTTGTTACAGCCTGCACCGGCATTGTTGCCCTTGGCCGAACCGCCACAGAAACCGGGCGAGAAAGCATTGGCACCGGCGACTGTCAGCACGTTTTCATCATATTGGCCGTCACGATCGGTATCAAACAAGATGCTCTCGCGGCGATCACTGGGCTGGCCCGATTGGCCGCCGACAATGCTGATATACGGGCCATCAAAAGTGGTGGTCTTGTCGATTTCCGCCATGGCGGGGCTGATGGCAGTGGTGGCGAACAGAGCGGCCGCGCCGCATTTGATTGCAAATTTCATATGTCTAACTCCATGTCTTCCCCAAGCCCCTCAACTGCCCGATGACATGCTAGTTCCGCCGATCCTGTGGAATTTATCACCGGCCTCTGGCGCTGTTGCCATTGTGCAACAGCAAAGGCGGGCGGACCGGCACCGAAACTTGTGCATGATCTGTTCGCTTTCCCTTGCCGATGGGGCGGGTGACGCCCTATAGCGTGCGGCATGTCCGAAGACTTGTTTGCCGCCGATACGCCCACCACCAGCGACTATGACGCCTCGTCTATCGAAGTTCTGGAAGGTCTGGAGCCGGTGCGGCGGCGGCCGGGCATGTATATTGGCGGCACGGATGAGCGCGCGCTGCATCACCTCGCCGCCGAAGTTCTCGACAATGCGATGGACGAAGCGGTGGCGGGCCATGCCAGCCGCATCGAAATCACGCTGGAGGAAAACAATCGGCTGACCATCACCGATAATGGCCGCGGCATTCCAGTGGACCCGCACCCCAAAGTCCCCGGCAAATCGGCGCTGGAAGTGATCCTGACGACGCTGCATTCGGGCGGCAAGTTTGAGGGCAAGGCCTATGCCACGTCGGGCGGCCTGCACGGGGTGGGCGTATCGGTGGTCAACGCGCTGTCGCATGACACGGTGATCGAAGTGGCGCGCGGCAAAGAGCTTTATCGGCAGAGTTTCTCACGCGGGCTGGCGCTGGGTCCGCTGGAAAAGCTTGGGCCCACGCCCAACCGGCGCGGCACCAGCGTTGCCTTTACCCCCGATCCGCAGATTTTCGGCGAGGATGCCAAGTTCAAACCGGCGCGATTGTTCAAACTCGCCCGGTCAAAGGCCTATCTGTTTGCGGGCGTTGAAATCCGCTGGAAATGCGCGGCATCGCTGGCCAGCGACGATGTGCCGCAAGAGGCGGTGTTCCAGTTTCCCGGCGGCCTGTCCGATCATCTGGCCGAACAGGTTGGCGGGCGCGAATGCGTAACCCGCGAATTTTTCGCCGGGCGGCAGGATTTCCCCCTGGGCCCCAATGGCGAAAATGCCGGCCGTGTCGAATGGGCCATTGCCTGGCCGCTCTGGTCGGATGGCGCCTATAGCTGGTATTGCAACACCATCCCCACCCCCGATGGCGGCACGCATGAGGCAGGCTTGCGCGCCGCTTTGACCAAGGGGTTGCGCGCCTTTGCCGATCTGGTTGGCCAGAAAAAGGCGAAGGACATTACGGCAGAGGATTTGCTGACCGGCAGCGAAATCATGCTGTCTGTTTTCATTCGCGATCCGCAATTCCAAAGCCAGACCAAGGACCGGCTGACCAGCCCAGAGGCGGCGCGCATGGTGGAAAACGCGGTGCGCGATCATTTCGATCACTTCCTCACCGGCAATATGGATCGCGGCAAGGCGCTGCTGACCTATGTGATGGAGCGGATGGATGATCGCCTGCGCCGCAAGCAGGAACGCGATATCAAGCGCAAGACCGCAACCAATTCCAAACGCGTCCGCCTGCCCGGCAAGCTGACCGATTGCACTGGCGAAGGCAGCGCAGAAACCGAATTGTTCATTGTCGAAGGCGACAGCGCCGGGGGCAGCGCCAAACAGGCGCGCGACCGCAAAAGCCAGGCGATCCTGCCCATTCGCGGCAAAATCCTTAACGTCGCCTCGGCCAGCGCCGACAAAATTCGCGCCAACAGCGAAATCGCTGATCTGTCGCTGGCCATGGGTTGCGGAATGCGCAAGGATTTCGACGCCGATCAACTGCGCTATGATCGCATCATCATCATGACCGATGCCGATGTTGATGGCGCGCATATCGCCACGTTGCTGATGACATTCTTCTTTCAGGAAATGCCCGAACTGGTGCGGCGCGGGCATTTATATCTGGCGCAGCCGCCGCTCTATCGCCTCGTTTCAGGCAGCCAGAGCGCCTATGCCCGCGATGACGCGCACCGCGCCGAATTGGAAGCAGGCCAGTTCAAGGGCCGCAAGGTCGAGGTCGCCCGGTTCAAGGGTCTTGGCGAAATGAACCCGTCGCAACTGCGCGAAACCACTATGGACCCGGCGAAACGCTCGCTGGTCCGCGTCACCTTGCCGCCGCATTATGAAGGCCAGGCGCAGGTCAAAGATCT
>JBGSTI010000433.1:0-1687 GCA_041736605.1 Sphingomonadaceae bacterium | reverse complement strand
CGCCAAAGGTTTTTTCCAGCGCGACAATCGCCTCGTCGCGCTTGAAATCACCAAACAGCATCACTTCGATGTCGCCACTGGCCAACAATGGCTCCCACGCGGCGCGGAACGCCTCGGGCGTGATTTTGGCCAAGCTATCGGGATGCGGCGTTGCAAATCGGCCATCCTTGTCGCGCAACAGCCATTGCAGATCGCGGTTCAGCACGGTTTGCGGCGATGACGTATAGCTTTCATACGAAATCTTGGACACAGCAATGGCGCGCTGCACCGGATTGGCATCCCAGCGCGGCATCTGCATCTTGGCAGCGATCAGATAAAGCTGATCCTCCAGATCCTGCGGCCGTGTTTCCCCGGCAAAGGCGAAATTGTCATCCTCCACCGAAAAGGCGAGGCCAATGCGCCGCCCGGTGGTGATCCGGTCCAGTTCTTCCTGACCCAGCGGGCCGACACCCGATGCGGCAAGCGCGGCCTCGCCCAGCCAGATCAGCGGGCCTTGGTCGCTGGTGAACGACTTCATACCCTTGCCAAAGCGCACCTTGACCATGATTTTCGACACTTCGGCGTCATTGGGATAGAGCAGCGCCTTGACCCCATTCGACAGGCTGACCATCTCGACATCCAGCACCCCGGTTCGCAGCGCGCCGACGGTGGTGCCCGGCGTGCCAATCGGCGGCAAATCGGAAAAGCGGATGGTCTGCGCCGCCAGACGCGAATTGTCGCTGGCCTCAACCGGCGCCGTAATCGCAGCGGCCAGACGCGCATCGCCATTATCAACCGCGGTCGGCGTGATCATGATCGCGCGCGTTGCATCGCCTGCAAACAGCATTTTGGTCGACTCATGCAGCACTTGTGGCGTCAATTTCGGCATCAGGCCGCGAAAAACGTCCAGCGCCACTTGCGATGTCGCCACGGTCTCGCGAATGTCCACGGCGCCGACAATGTTATCGGCCTGTGCCGATCCAGACTCTGTCGCGGAACGATCCGCCGCAACTTGCAACGCCGCCTCGAACTCGGTGGCTTCGCGGGCGATTTCTTCCTCGGTCGGCGGCACGGCCAGCGCATCGGCAATCACGCGGCGCACATCGGTGACCGCCTGTTCCCAATCTTCGGCCAGCGGAACAATCGAGATGAACGTCGCATCGGCGCTGCGGCTGACATCCTCTTGCGCTACATCGGCTTGCAGGAAACTGCCTCCGGCGCGCGCGCGGGCTTCCAACCGGCGGTTGATCAGTTGCAACGCCAGCAATTCGGTCCACTTGCCCTCATTATAAACGATGGTGTCATCCACCCGCTGCCACGGGCGTAGCATGGCATAGGTAACGACGCGGGGCAGCGATGCTTCGGTGACCACCTTGGCCACCGGCTTGGTCCCGTCAGGTTTGCCGAAATCGGGCATGGGCGGCACTGCACCCTTGACCTTCCAGCCGCCAAAATATGTCTTTACCAGCTTTTCCAGCAAGGCAGGATCAACATCGCCCGCGATGGAAATCACTGTCGTTTGCGGGCGATACCAGCGGCTGTGGAAAGCGCGCACGCTGGGCGCGGTTGCCGCCTCCAGCGACGGAATGGTACCGATGGGCGAGCGATCCGCCAGCAATTGACCGGCAAATAAATGCTCGCGCGTGGCATCATAGGCGCGGGCCTGTGCCCCGCCGCGCTCGCGGGTTTCGGCCATCACCACTGGCAC
>JBGSTI010000378.1:0-2585 GCA_041736605.1 Sphingomonadaceae bacterium | reverse complement strand
GCCATGCCGCCCAGATCAGTCAGCGTACCCACCAGCCGTCTTTGCCCGCTTTGCGGATCAATTTCCGCCGCGCCGCCGCCGCTGCCAATGCGGGCCAGCCGTGCAAATTCCAGATGGGTGGTAATAGCGAGGGACAGGGGGATTGCAGGCGGCTGTTCCGCCTTGTCGGCTTTGTCTGGCGCGCATAGCAGGCACTGCGCCGCCGCCTTGTCTGCGCCTGCCACCGGCACGCCAATCAGCGCCAGCGCACAGGCCAGCGGCAGCACATTGGGCAGAAACAGGGGAACGCGCATTTTCATCAAACGACAATATCGCCCAATATGGTTAACCATTTGTTTTCATGGGCCAAGCAAGATTGCAAAGCAGGGCGACACGCAAAGCGATTCACCTATGGTGAATTATGGTTTAAGACGTGCCCCAGCATCGCATCGTTCAGGGCCGTTCATCCTGCAGACAGGCGATAGAGCAAAGAGGCGCGATGACCCGGCATGCGGGATCATCGACGGAAAAGAGGCATAATGGCAGGTTCGCGCAATGGTTTTGGCAAACGGGCATCATTCACTGCCAAGCCTGTAAAGGAAAAGGGCATTATCAGCCGCTGGTTCTGGCGTCTTTTCCGAATTGGCGTGGTCACCGGCCTTGTCGGCGTGCTGGTGGTGGCGGGCGCAGTTGCGGCCAAATATCAGTCTTTGCCCGACTATGACGCGCTGAAATCGCAACAGGTCGAACAGATGATCGTGGTGCGCGCCAAGGACGGGACCGAACTGGTCACGATTGGCCCCAGCTATGGCAAATGGATGCCCATCGACGCGATTCCCGATGTGATGAAAGACGCGATGGTATCGGTGGAGGATCGCCGGTTTCGTTCGCATTATGGCATTGATCCGCGCGGATTGGCGCGCGCGGCGTGGCTGGCGTTTGAACGGCGGGGAACCGGCCGGCGGCTACAGGGTGCGTCGACCATCACCCAGCAGCTGGCGCGGTCGGTATTTCTGAACAACAGCTATAGCGCCACGCGCAAGATCAACGAAATGGTGCTGGCGCTGGCGCTGGAACAGAAATTTTCCAAGGACCAGATCCTCGAACTGTATCTGAACAAGGTCTATTTCGGCGGCGGTGCCTATGGCGTCGATTCGGCCAGCCGCAAATTTTTCGGCCATAGCGCGACTGAGCTTTCGTTGGCCGAGGCAGCGATTATCGCCGGTTTGGTCAAGGCCCCGTCGCGCTATTCGCCCACGGCCGATGCACAGGCGGCGATTGATCGCGCGTCGGTGGTGCTGGAGGTCATGCAGAATAATGGCACGATCACGGCGGCAGAGGCAGCAGCGGTAGACGTCAAGGCGGTGAAACTAGCGCCCGAAAAGGGCCAGAACAGCGCCCGCTATTTCACCGATTGGGCGCTGCCCCAGCTCGATATGCTGTTGCCCGATACCGATGAGCCGCTGGAGGTGTGGACGACGCTGGACACCAAGATGCAGGCGGCGGCGACCAACGCCATTCGCGCCAATGTGCCCGCCGGGGCGCAGGGGGCTTTGGTCTCGCTAGACCGTGATGGTGCGGTGTTGGCGATGGTGGGCGGCACCGATTATGTGACATCCAATTATAATCGCGCGGTCAATTCGGTGCGCCAGCCGGGATCGGCGTGGAAACTGTTCGTCTATCTGGCGGCGCTGGAATCGGGCTATACGCCCGAAGATCGCGTGGTTGACGAACCGGTGACCATCGCCGGATGGACCCCGCGCAACAGCGGCGGCACTTATGCGGGCGAAATCGATATCCGCACGGCGTTCGCTTATTCGAAAAACACCGTGGCGGCGCAATTAGGCAATGAGGTCGGCTTTGGCGCGGTGGCGGGCATGGCGCGGCGGTTTGGCGTGACCACGCCGATCAACGTCAATCCATCGATGGTGCTGGGCACGTCTGATGTCCGGGTGATCGACATGACTCGCGCCTTTGCCGCGGTCAGCGCCAAGGGGCTGAGCATCGAACCCTATGGCATCACGCGCGTCACCAGCATTGATGGCAAAGTGTTGTATGAGCACAAGCCTGAGGCGCAGACGCAATTGGTGCCGCCTTATGTCGCGGCGGGTATCACCGATCTGCTGCAAACGGCGGTGAATACCGGCACGGGCAAGGCGGCGCAGATTGGCCGCCCGGTTGCGGGCAAGACCGGCACCACCAACAGCAACAAGGATGGCTGGTTCCTGGGCTTTTCCAGCGGCATTACCACTGGCGTATGGATGGGCCGCGATGATGCGCGCGAAGTGCGCGGGCTGCAGGGCGGCACCGCGCCTGCGCGCGCCTTTGCCCAATATATGCGTGTGGCGGTGGCCGGACGTCCAATCGAACAGTTCGATACCGAAGTTACCCTACCCGAATGGCAGCTGGAACCCGATGAAGAGGCCTATTTCGGTGAGCCGGATGATGCGGTCTATGTCGATGAATTCGGCAATCCGTTAACCGGCGATCCGGTGGCTGCGCCAGATCGGCCGAACGATATTCAAGGACCGGCAGTGGACGAGGAGTTCATTGATCGTGCCCTTGGCCGCACCCCGCGCGGCAGCCCGCAACAGGCCCCCGCGCGC
>JBGSTI010000362.1:0-5113 GCA_041736605.1 Sphingomonadaceae bacterium | reverse complement strand
ATTATTGGACCACCAATTATCCGCAGCCGACATTCCTCACTTCGCGCTGGCTGGCCGTCCATCTGGATGCCAGCTGCTATTCAGCGCTCGATTTCACCGATGATACGCGCCACCGCGTCGAAATCTGGCAAGGCAGCGCGCGGTTTGAAATTTTCGCCGAAGATGATCCGCAAGCCTTGGTCACCGCCCTGTCCGCCCGCTTTGGCCGTCAGCCACCCTTGCCCGATTGGGCGATCAGCGGCGCGATACTGGGCCTGAAGGATGGCCAGCGCAGCTTTGAACGCATGGAGCGGTTCATCGCGGCGGGTACCCAGGTATCGGCGATCTGGTGCGAGGATTGGGCCGGAATCCGCGAAACCAGCTTTGGTCGCCGCCTGTTCTGGGATTGGCGCCGCGATCGGCAGCGTTATGGCGAATTGCCCGCCACGATCGAGGGCCTGATGGCACGCGGTATTCGCTTTCTGGGCTATGCCAATCCCTATCTGTCCGCCGATGGCATCCTGTATGAAGAAGCGGCGGACAAGGGGCATTTCTGCCTGAAGCCTGATGAGGACGCGCCCTATCTGGTCGATTTCGGCGAATTTCTGTGCGGCGTGCTGGATTTCACCCGCGCCGAAACCCGCGACTGGTTCGCGGAAAAGGTGCTGGGCCAGGAAATGCTGGATATCGGCATGGCAGGCTGGATGGCCGATTTCGGCGAATATCTGCCCACCGATGTGCGGCTGGCCGATGGGTCTGATCCCATGTTGGCGCACAATATATGGCCGGTCTTGTGGGCGCAGGTCAATGAACAGGCGGTGGCATCGCGCGGCAAAACGGGCGACGCCGTTTTCTTCATGCGCGCCGGTTTTTCGGGCGTTCAGGCGCATTGCCCGCTGCTATGGGCAGGCGATCAGTCGGTGGACTTTACCCGGCATGATGGCATTGGCACGGTAATTACCGCCGCGCTATCGGCGGGCCTTGTCGGCAATGCCTATAGCCATTCCGATTGCGGCGGTTACACGTCCTTGCACGGTAATATCCGCACGGTTGAGCTGATGCAGCGTTGGTGCGAACTGGCCGCCTTTGCGCCCGTCATGCGCAGCCATGAGGGCAATCGGCCCGACGATAATCTGCAATATGATAGCCGCGCCGACCTTTTGACCTGTTTCGCGCGGTGGAGCCGGGTACACGCGCATCTGGCCCCCTATGTGCGGCATCTGTGCGACGAAGCGGTGGTCAGCGGCCTGCCTGCGCAGCGACCCTTGTTCCTGCATTATCCTGATGATGTGGCGCTCTATGCCGTTCAGGATCAGTTTCTCTATGGCCCAGATCTCTTGGTCGCTCCGGTGATCGAGCAAGGGGCAACGTCGCGCGCGGTCACCCTGCCCGGCGAGACGCCCTGGATACATGCCTGGACTGGCGAAGAATATGTCCCCGGCACCCATGACATCGCTGCGCCCATTGGCATGCCGCCAGTTTTCTATCGTCCGGCCAGCGACTTTGCTAATCTGTTCGCGCAACTGGAAGGAGTGCGCGCCGCATGAGCGAACGGGCGAATATCAGCGACGTGGCAGCACGCGCCGGGGTAGCGGTGAAAACCGTCAGCCGGGTGCTCAACGGCCATCCTTATGTGAGCGCCGAAACCCGCGAACGTGTGGAAAGCGCAATGAAGGCGCTCGATTTTCGTCCATCGGTGGCGGCGCGGATATTATCTGGTGCCAAGTCCAACCAGATCGCACTGATTTACGACAATCACAGCCCCTATTACATGTTTCAAATCCAGACGGGCTGTTGGTCGCGCTGTCAGCAGGGGGGCATTCGCTTGCTGGCCCAGCCGGTTGACGTTGCCGATCCGCGCGTTGGCGATCAGGTGCGCGGGCTGGTGTCGGAAACCCATGTCGATGGCATCATCCTGTCCTCGCCCGTCACCGATTGCGAGCCGGTGCTGGCCGCGCTGGAGGCGATGGACATTCCGTTTGTGCGCATTTCGCCGGGCACCAATCACGCACTCACCAGTTCGGTATTCATGGACGACGCGCAGGCCGCCGATGACATGACCACGCACCTCATTAATTTCGGCCATCGCCGCATCGGCTTTATCAAGGGCCATCCCAATCATGCGGGATCGGACGACCGCCTGTTTGGTTATCGCCGAGCGCTGGACCGGGCAGGCATAGCCTTTGAACCGCAATTGGTGTGCGATGGTGCGTTCGATTTTGAAAGCGGCGTCGATGCCGCGCGCCTGCTGCTGGATTTGCCAAATCCGCCCACCGCAATCTTTGCCGCCAATGACGATATGGCGGCGGGCGTGCTGGCGGTGGCGCATGATCGTAATATCGATCTGCCCGCGCAGCTCTCGGTCGCCGGTTTCGATGACACGACGCTGGCGCGCACCGTGTGGCCGCCGTTGACCACCATTCATCAGCCGATGTTCGATCTGGCGCATACCGCCACCGATATCCTCATTACCGGCGGCGATATCAGCCATCGCCGCCTGCCCCATCAACTTGTCGAACGCGCCTCTGTCGCGCCACCATTCAGGAAACCCGTATGACCATGCTTCCTTCCGTGCCCGAAACCCGCCACTTGGGCGCAAGCGGCATTGCCATTTCGCCTCTGGCCTGGGGCATGTGGCGTCTGGCCGAGGATCGGCGCAATGCCACGGATGCAGCAAAGCTGGTACATGCCGCGCTGGACGCCGGGATCACCCTGCTCGACACCGCCGATATCTATGGCTTTGACGGCAAGGGCGGATTTGGCGATGCCGAGGCGCTGCTGGGCGAAGTTCTGGCCGCAGAGCCCGGTTTGCGCGCGCGCATGGTGCTGGCCAGCAAAGGCGGGATCATGCCGCCCCGGCCTTATGATCAAAGCCCCGCCTATCTGAACGCCGCCATTGACGCCTCGCTCAAACGCCTGCGTGTCGACACCATCGATCTGTACCAGGTCCATCGGCCCGACATTCTGGCCCACCCGCAAGAGGTGGCGCGCGTACTGGATGATGCCGTGGCAGCGGGTAAAATTCGCGCCCTTGGCGTATCGAATTTCACCATTCACCAGACGGCGGCACTGGGTCAGTTTCTAGGCCATAAGCCTGTTTCGACCCAGCCCGAAATCTCGCCCTTGCGCATCGATCCAATCGAAAATGGCGAGCTGGATCAGGCGATGATGATGGGCCTGACGCCGCTGGCATGGTCGCCTTTGGGCGGTGGACGCTTGACCAAGCCGGAAACGCCGCGCGATAGCGCCGTGGCCGCAGCTCTGGATGCCGTCGCCAACGCTCAAGGCGTATCGCGCACGATTGCAGCCTATAGCTGGCTGATGGCGCATCCTGCCGGGATCGTGCCGATTGTCGGATCGCAACAGCCCGCGCGCATTGCCGAAGCGGCCTCTGCGCTGACCGTGCGTTGGACGCGCACCGATTGGTATGCCGTTCTGGTCGCGGCGCGCGGTGTGCCCCTGCCCTGATTGAAACCAAAAACTAGGAGAGATGAAAATGACACAGCAATGCGAAATCGCCTGGTTTTCCGCCCTGTGCGATGATGATTATGAATTTCTGGGCGTGCCCGATCCGTATCTGCAATCCAGCTGGGAGCATTGCCGCAACATCGTGCTGCGCGCCGAAGAGGGCGGGTTTGACAATGTGCTGCTGCCATCGGGCTATGCTTTGGGGCTGGATACCACGGCCTTTGCCGCTGCCATGGCAACGCAGATCAAACGGATGAAGCTGCTTTGGGCGACGCGCATTGGCGAGGATTGGCCGCCGCAACTGGCGCGCCGCATCGCCACTTTGGATCGCATCCTTGGCCCTGATACCAGTGGCACGCGCGGACGGCTGAACGTCAATATCATCTCATCCGACATGCCCGGCGAACAGATTGCCAGCGCGCCGCGCTATGCCCGCGCCACCGAAGTGATGAAGATCGTGCGCACCCTGCTCAACGGCCAGTCGCTCGATCATGAGGGCGAGTTTTACAAGCTCAAGCTTGATCCGCCGCGTATCACCACGATTTCGGGCCAATGTCCGGCCTTCTATTTCGGCGGCCTCAGCCATGAGGCCCGCGAATGCGCCGCCGAAGGCTGCGACGTCTATCTGATGTGGCCCGACACGATGGACAAGGTGCGCGAAACCATTGCCGATATGAAAGAGCGCGCCGCACGTTTTGGCCGCACGCTCAAATTCGGTTATCGCGCCCATGTGATCGTGCGCGAAACCGAAGAAGAAGCGCGCGCCTATGCCGACCGCCTGCTGTCCAAGCTGAACGAAGACGCGGGCAAGGCAATCCGCGAAAAGTCGCTCGACGCCAAGAATTTCGGTGTCCAGCGCCAGCAGGAATTGCGCACGGCGGCTGGCGGCGACGGCTTTGTCGAGGACAATTTGTGGACCGGCATTGGCCGCGCCCGCTCTGGCTGTGGTGCCGCGATTGTCGGCACGCCCGATCAGGTGCTGGCCAAGTTGCGCGCCTATCAGGATGAAGGGATTGAGGCCTTCATCCTGTCGGGCTATCCGCATATGCAGGAAGCCGATATGTTCGCGCGCTATGTGTTACCGCATATCAATCATGGGCCGTTGAATATGTGATGTAACTATAAGCCCCTCCCTTCCAAGAGAGGGGTTGGGGTGGGTGGTATCGGCGCGGCGCTGCTGCCGAGACGCCCCACCCCGCTGCGACTAACGAACAAGTTCGTAAGTCTCGCTGCCCCTCCCCTAAATAGGAGTGGCCTGCTAGAATTGAGCTTAGGTCATTCTGATCACAGGAGCATATGTGTCGCAAGACCCCCTATTCGACCTCGCCGTTATCGGCGGCGGCGTCAATGGCGCTGGCATTGCCCGCGATGCCGCCGGGCGCGGGGCGCGGGTGCTGTTGTTGGAGGCGCGCGATCTGGCCAGTGGCACTTCGTCGCAATCCAGCAAGCTGATCCATGGCGGGCTGCGCTATCTGGAACATTATGAGTTCGGCCTGGTGCGCGAATCGCTATCAGAGCGCGAACGGCTTTGGGCCATCGCGCCGCACATCATCTGGCCAATGCGCTTTGTGCTGCCTTATGTCAGCGGCCTGCGCCCACGCTGGCTGCTGCGCGCCGGATTGTTCCTCTATGACCATATCGGCGCACGCAAACGCCTGCCCGCCAC
>JBGSTI010000338.1:0-8326 GCA_041736605.1 Sphingomonadaceae bacterium | reverse complement strand
TGCCGATGCGCTGATCCGGGCGCGCGCGACCAAATATGACAGTCCGGAAAAAGGCACAATCCCGCGTGGTCAGCAGATCAAGGGCTATGTGGAAACCGGCGTGGACGGCAAAAGCCGCTGGCTGCGCCTCAGCGACGGGCGCGGCTATGTGGGCATGGTCAACCTGACCAGCGCGGCGCGGCCCGGTTTGGCGTTCCGGCTCGATAATCGCAAATGGTTTATGGAGGCCAACAACGCGCTTTACGAAAGCCCAAGCGAAAGCGCCAATATACTTTCGCAATTGCAAACGAACGAGGAAGTCACGCTGGCCGGTGTGACAGACAATGGCTTTGCCGAGGTCAAGCGCACACGCGGCGGGGTTGGCTATTTCCCGGTGCGGGCGCAGGATGATCTGGGCGGCTATCTGCATATCAAGCCAAAGCCGGTGGGCGTCGTCTCGCTTGCCAATTATAATTGTATCTGGGGCAAGGATCTGGGCGATCTTTTTGCTATTCTAGACAAGCGGCCTGCGACCGGCGGCACCGCTTTTGGGCCGCTGACGCGCTATATGCCAGTCAATCTGGATCATGGCGGCCTGCATCTGGCCGGGCTGGGCAGCCACGCTAATGGCAAGACGCTGCACTTCAAAGCCAATATGGGCGAAACCATGAACGCATTTTCTCGGCTTGGCTTTCAGGTGACCAGCCAATCGCCTGACTATGCCGAGGTATTGGCAGCTGACGGGATGACCAGCATCGGCCTGTTCACAGCCAATCCGGAAAATGCGCAATTGGGCCAAGTCTATGCCTATTGCGGGTTCTGAATCACCCCGAACAGCTTGATCCACCCAGCACACAAAAGCGCGCGCAATGGGGATGGTTCAGGATCACTGACTGCGCTGCTTCGGCCAAAGTCGCGCCCATATCGAAACGCGGATCATAGGGCAGCAATGTGCAGGCGGCGACACGCGGGCTGGCCTCGCCCTTGCGCTTTACCACCATACGGCTGCTGGCGCACATGATGCTGGCGGGCGCGATATCGAGGATGCCCCAACAGGCGGTGGAGATTTCGGCAATGTCGGCGCGCGCATCCATTTCGGCAAACAGCACCAGGTCTGCGGGATTATTGGCATCCATCGGCAGGCCCTGCGCGGCGAACAACGCGGCATAGCCCGCGCGCGCCTGTGCTTCGTTTTCATGCGTGAGATGCCGCCCGGCAATGGCGATGCGAAAACCGTAGGCGGCCAGCCAGTTCAGCCCATCCAACGCCTTGTGCCAGCTATCGTCCCCACGCTCAGCCTCATGCACAGCCTGGCTGTAATGATCGAGGCTGACACGAAAGGTCAACCGTTCGCGGCCCGCAAGCGCCAGCAAAGCCCCCTCAAACCGCCGCATCGGCCGCATCGCATTGGTGAGCACCAGCACATCAAATCCGCGCGACAGGCACAGATCAAGGATCGGCACCATATCGCGGTTCATGAAGGGTTCGCCGCCAGTAAACGCAATTTCGCGCGTAGGCAGGCCGTCGCGCGCAATCTCGTCCAGATAGGCGCGCACCTCGTCCAGCGTCAGATAGACAAGCGCATCATTGGTCGGCGAGCTTTCGATGTAGCAATTGCGGCAGGCCAGATTGCACAAAGTGCCGGTGTTGAACCACAGGGTCGTCAGCCCGGTCATTGGCACCTGCGCCCGTTCTGCCCCGGTCAGCGTGCGCGCGGGATCGACAAATTTGGCCGGGTCCAGCGGCTTGGCATCGATCAAGGCAAAGGGGGAAGCGGCGGTCATCTGGTCTCTTTCGTTCGGCATGCGAATTTGGTTACATCGCATTGCTTCCCAATGTAACCATTTGCTTGAGCGAACCGAAACAGCCATTGCAAACAGCCCATTTATCGACAGGAATAGCCGCCATGAACCTGCAAAACAGCCAGAATTATTACGGTCAGGTGTTGGGCGGATCGGGCGATCTGCTCACCGATGCCTGCACCATGGCCGATGCGCCATCGCCGATGATCCGCGCCGCGCTTGCCAATGTGCATCCCGATGTGTCTGCGCGCTATTATGGCTGCGGTTTGGTGGCACCGCAGGCGATTGAGGGGGCGCGCATCCTCGATCTGGGATCGGGTTCGGGGCAGGATGCCTATGTTCTGGCGCAATTGGTAGGTGAAAACGGCTATGTCGTTGGCGTCGATGCCACGCCCGAGCAATTGGATGTGGCCAACGCCCACTTGGAATGGCACCGGGACCGCTTTGGCTATGCGCGTTCAAATGTCGAATTTATCGAGGGCGATATCGAAAATCTCGACGCCTTGGGGCTGGAGCCGGGCAGTTTTGACGTGATTGTCTCCAATTGCGTCATCAATCTGGTGACCGATAAAGCCGCCGTATTCCGCGCCGCGCATCGCCTGCTGAAACCCGGTGGCGAGCTGTATTTCTCTGATGTCTATGCCGATCGCCGCGTGCCTGCGCATCTGCTCGATGATCCGGTGCTGCATGGCGAATGTCTGTCGGGCGCGCTGTATTGGGGAGATTTTCTGCGTCATGCGGGCGAGGCAGGCTTTGACGATCCGCGACTGGTCAAGGACCGGCCCTTGGGGATTGGCGACCCGGAAATTGCCGCCAAGCTGGATGGTATCGCCTTTTTCTCCGCCACCTATCGCCTGTTCAAGCTGGAAGGGCTTGAGCCGGAGTGCGAGGATTATGGCCAGGCCGTGATCTACAAGGGCAGTGTGGCCGGATCAGAGCGCGTCTTTCTGCTCGATAAGCATCACGCGATTGAGGCGGGCCGGGTGTTCGCCGTGTGCGGCAATAGCTGGAAGATGCTGGCCGATACGCGCTTTGCCCCGCATTTCCAGTTCATCGGCGATTTCTCGCGCCATTATGGCGTGTTTCCGGGCTGTGGCGGCGGCTTGCCCTTTGATGTGCCCGCCGATGGCAGCGTCGCGGCGGCATGTTGTTGATGCACTAACTTTTTTGTTCGTCTTTGCGAGGAGTGAAGCGACGCGGCAATCCAGCGTCGCGCGCTTCCAGCTGGATTGCTTCCCCCGGATCAAGTCCGGGGTCGCAATGACGAAAAACGGATATTATCGCACGTCCGGATAATGATCGCCCAGCCGTTCGCGCGCCCCCAATGCCCATAAGACGCCGACTTTTAGATATATCCAGTTGGCACGCCAGCGGCCCCAAGTGGTAATCCGCCGATCCGATGTACTCACCCAGCGGCGGATCAGGCGGGTGCGACCAAAGCGGATCAGCTTGATGCACAAATCCGCCTCTTCCAGCACCGCGACCCGTTCATCACAGCCGCCAATCGCCAGAAACTGCTCCCGACGAAAAAACATCGCGTGATCGCCGTAAAGCAGCCACGCGCCGCGCACGAACAGGTGCGGCCGAATCAGCATCGGCACATACCAGGTCTTGGCGATATTGTGATAGGTCGTCCCCCAGCGCGTGCCCAGCGGCCCATCAAAACGCGGGGTAAAGCTGGCCAAAGCGGTGCCGGAATCGGCCAGCGTCTGGCGGATTACCGCCACCGCATCGGGCGGAAGCAATGTATCGGCATGCAGCACACATACCAATGGCCCCGCGGCTGCCTCTACCCCGATATTGATCTGCGCCGCCCGGCCCCGGCGCGGCGAGGCCATAACGCGGAAACCGGCCGCCTGAGCAATGGCCATGGTCGCATCATCGCTGCCGCCATCGACCAGCAGAATTTCATCGGGCGGCGGCTCAAGCGCGGCGAGGCTGGCAATGGTGGCGGGCAACGCCGCTTGTTCATTCAGCGCCGGGATCAGGATCGTTACGGCGGTACTGGTCATGCCCGCTCTGCCAGCCATGGCCAGCGGGCCAGATCTTCGGGCGTGTCGCAATCGCTTAAGGGTTCCAGCAGATAGGGTTCCATGCCCAGATCGGCAAGACTATCCAGCGTCGCGGCCATAAGCCGCTCAGTGCTCCACGGCATGTCGGTGAACAATTGCGGCAAGGGTATGCGCATCCCGATCAGATAATAGCCGCCATCCTCCGCCGGGCCAATCACCACGTCATGATGGCTCAGCGCCGCGACGGCAGCGGCAACATGCGCGCCGGTCAGGTCGGGCGTATCCGACCCAAAGAACAGCACCGACCGAAAGGGCGTATCGCCGCCGCGAATAGCTGCCAGCAAGCGCGCGCCCAGATCACCCTCAGCCTGCGCTACCAGCACTGGCCCCGCGCCCAGCCAGTCGCGCATGGCCGCTTCATCGCCGCCGGTGAAATGGACTTCAACCGTGCCTTGGGCCTGCATCAGCGCCGCCAACGTGCGTTCCGTCAGCCGTTGATGCACCGCCGCCGCGCCTTCTGCACCCAGCGCCGGGATCAGCCGCGTCTTGCACTGGCCCGCCACCGGCAGGCGCGTAAACAGGATCAGGCGCGGCAAAACTATACCCGTCATGGATCAGGCCAATCAGACGGCCATGTCGCGCAGCATGCGCGGCGATTGGATAATCAGCCCCTCTGCCGTGCGCGCGATGATGCCGCGCCGTTCCAGATTGGTCAGCGTGCGCGACGCGGTTTCGCGCGTGGTTTGTGCGGCGAGCGCCAGTTCTGTCACCACTGGTGCAGGATTGATCGACAGTCCATCCCCCGCCCGCGCCGTCAACTCTGCACAAATCCGCCCCGGTGCCGTGAGCGTAGAGCGCGCATCCAGCCGCGACAAAGTATGTTCCAGTTGCCGCGCAAATGAAAGGGCCAGTGCCACGGCAATGCGCGGCTCTCGCGCGGCCAGATCGGGCAGGCTGCCCGTGGTAAAGCTGAGCAGCACGGTCTGCCCCACAGGCACTATGTCTGCATGGCAGGCCACGGATTTGGCATAATTGCCGATCCAGTCGCCAGGGCTATGCAATCCAAGCCGGCTGGAACGGCCCGACGCGGAATAGGCATCCAGCTTGATCGCGCCATCCAGCAGCAACCATACCGAGGTGAGAATTTCGCCTTGCCGGGCCAAAGGCACACCCGCATCGCAATGGCGCAGCCGCCCATGGGCAGACAGCATCCGCGCCACATCCAGATCACAGGGAACGACCGTGGAAATCAGGCTGTCAAAGCTGTCAGCCTCCTGCACCGCCAAAGCCTCGTCTCCCCATCTTGCTGCGCCCGGTTGCGCATGCGGCCAGCCTATGCCGCGCCACGCATATATGCCCCAAAATGGGAAATCGTGTAACAATTTTTAGGATGGAATTGCCGCGCCAAGCGACTGCCCAACAATGGCAGGCCAGACACGCGATAATATCGGAACAATCAGAAGCGGAACTTGGTTCCGACATAGACAGCTTGGCTATCTTGCTGGCCATTGGTCAATGGCTCAATCCGGTCACGATCAGTGGTGTAACGGACACCAGCCGTGACATCGAGATTGCGCGTGACCTTATAGCTGCCGCCCACGTCGACGCGGTAATCCGCCTCACCATCAAAGGTGCGCGGTGCGCGGCCCGGCTTTGCCTCTGTATCGAGGGCAACGCTGGGGTTGAAACGGCTGGGCCGCTTCAGGTCTTCTGACAAGGTGATTTCACGCAGCACCGGCTGACGGCCAACTGCCCGTTCGCTGGCTGCAATATCGGGGATAGCCAAGGCCCGCGCCTTGGTCGGCAAAGCAAAGCGGCTCCAGCCACGGCCCATGCCCAGATTTTCCGTGGCTGCGCCCGATGCCGCAGCGCCCACCTTGATCGGCGACAGACCGCGCAATATGGTGCGCACGCCAGCAATGGCCGCGCTTTCAGGATTGACGCGAACAGCCACGGTGACAGAGCGAGCCTCACCACCCGATGAACCCGCCGGGGTAAACCGGAATTTGCGGCCATCGCGCAGCGCCGAAAATTTCAAAGCCGAAGCCAGACGTGGATCAACCGACGCCGGAGTAAACGAGCCAAGGCCACCGCGTGCGCTGAGCGACACGGGCTGCGAATCAAAGCCAGTGGAGAATGCCAGACCAACAGACGGCACGGCCAGCGCCAGAGCCGCAAGGCCCGCCGCTTTCCAAGTCCATCGTGTCGCCTTCATTTTCATCGCTTTAATCACTATGGCTTTCGCCACACCCTTCTTGTCTATCGCCCCGCACAGGCTTGATCCGCCTTGTTTACGAGACGCTCTCCCCCAACTGGCCTTCCTGAACCATGGCCTGAACCTGTTTTGCGCGGTCAATAAAGACTCACTGCAATCGGTTCCATCGGTGTCAAATACGCCTTTGCCCGCTCTAATTCCACTATTCCTTACGCCAGCCCTGCGATAATTTGTCATATGTTGCACACAACACACATTGCCGATGCCCGTGACGCACAAATCGTCGCTTTTGGAGCTATTCACGGACAGTTCAGCGCCATCCTGTGCAAAACCATATCGCGGGTCATTATCCGACAGGCCATGTCCGCCCGATGAACGCGCCTGAACCTTATCCAGAGGCCAATGCATCGGATAGCCACGGCCTGTTTAATGCTCGCTAATGCTTGCCCAAGGCGGCAAAGCAATTATAGAGACTGTCCAATTGCCAGCGGCCCGTGATGCGGGGCGTTCGCACTCCCATTGTAAGGAAGTTCTTATGGTCCGCCGCCCGATCCCCGCCGCTCTTGTCCTTGCCCTCACGGCCACCAGCCTGTTGAGCGCCTGTGGCGGAGGCCGCGAACGGCCAGAGGCAGATGTTGCCGCTTCGCAAGTGACCAGCATTGGCGTGAACAGCTATTTGTGGCGCGCTTCGCTCGACGCTTTGTCGTTCATGCCTTTGCTTCAGGCCGATAGTGCCGGCGGCGTGATCGTAACCGATTGGTATGCCAATCCCGCCAACCCGACCGAGCGGGTCAAGGTGACTGTATCGATCCTCGATCAGGATCTGCGCGCCGATGCCTTGCGCGTCGCGGCTTCTCGCCAGATTTCGTCGAACGGCATGTGGGTGGATGCGCCGGTGCGTGCTGCCACCGTGCAAAAGCTTGAAGAAGTCATCCTCACCAAGGCCCGCGATCTGCGCCGCAGCGCAGTCGCCAACTAAAAGAAAAACTTGATCACCATGAGCGAGCGGCGTTTCAATCCGCGCGCGGCCGATGCCCGTTGGCAACAGCATTGGGACGAACAGCAGACGTTCGTGACCGGTGCCGCCGATGGCCGCCCCCGCGCCTATATCTTGGAAATGTTTCCCTATCCATCGGGGCGCATCCATATCGGCCATGTCCGCAACTATACCATGGGCGATGTGCTGGCGCGCTATAAGCGGATGACCGGGCATCAGGTGCTGCACCCGATGGGCTGGGACGCTTTTGGTATGCCGGCGGAAAATGCCGCGATGGAAAAGGGCGTGCATCCCGGCGGCTGGACCCGCGACAATATCGCCAACATGAAGGCGCAGCTAAAGCGCCTTGGCTTTGCGCTCGACTGGAGCCGCGAGCTGGCGACGTGCGAGCCCGATTATTACGGCCATGAACAGGCGCTGTTCCTCGATCTCTATGCCGCGGGCCTTGTTTACCGCAAGGAAAGCGCGGTCAATTGGGACCCGGTGGACCACACGGTTCTCGCCAATGAACAGGTGATCGACGGGCGCGGCTGGCGTTCGGGCGCGCTGGTGGAAAAGCGCAAGCTGAACCAGTGGTTCCTGAAAATCACGCAGTTCGCCGATGATCTGCTCGCCGGTTTGGGTAGCCTCGACACGTGGCCTGAAAAGGTCCGCCTGATGCAGGAAAACTGGATCGGCAAAAGCCAGGGCGCGCTACTGCGATTCCGTATCGACGATGGCGCGGATGAAACCGTGCAGGAAACCCGGCATTGGGATTTCGGCACGCTAGAGGTGTTTTCCACCCGCCCCGATACGCTGATGGGGGCCAGCTTTGCCGCCATCGCCGCCGAACATCCGATTGCCCAGTTCCGCAGCCAGTCCAATCCCGATCTCGCGGATTTCATCGCCGAATGCCGCAAGGGTGGCACCACGGCGGCGGAAATCGAAACGCTGGAGAAAAAGGGCTTTGATACGGGTTGGAGCGTGGTTCACCCCATCGATCCCAGCCGCCGCCTGCCAATCTATGTCGCCAATTTCGTGCTGATGGATTATGGCACCGGCGCGGTCATGGGCGTGCCCGGCCATGACCAGCGCGACTTTGAATTTGCCAGCAAATATGGCCTGCCGATCACGCGCGTGGTCGCCGCCAATGCTGATGACGCCAGCAAACCCTTTGAAGGCGCAGCAGAATCCGGCGACGGCATATTGGTCAATAGCGGCGAATTTGACGGCCTTACCGTCGATGCTGCCAAATCGGCGATCATCGCGCGCGCCGAGGCCGAAGGCTGGGGTCAGGGCCAGATCCAGTATCGCCTGCGCGATTGGGGCGTCAGCCGTCAGC
>JBGSTI010000288.1:0-2798 GCA_041736605.1 Sphingomonadaceae bacterium | reverse complement strand
CTCCGGCCTGCGCCGGAGCACAGCATTTTCAAACTATATGCCGATTATAAATGGTCCGCCGAAAGCCCCAAGGCCTTGGCCGCCAGCACAGCCTGCGTGCGATTTTGCACGTCCAGCTTTTTCAAGATCGCGGTCATGTGCGCCTTTACCGTCGCTTCGCTGATCCCCAGATCATAGGCGATCTGCTTGTTCAGCCGCCCCTGCATCACACCCAACAGCACTTTGAGCTGCGTTGGCGTCAGGCTGGCGATATGGGCGGCGACGGGATCGATGCTGTCATCGCGCGGCGGCGCTAGTTTTAGGCCGTTCAGCGCGTCGCGGATCGCCTGTTCGATGACGTCCAGCCCGGCATCCTTGCCCACAAAGCCTACCGCGCCAAAACGCAGCGCATTGCGCGCCGCCTGCGTCGCATCGGCGCTGGACACCACCAAAATCGGCACACCGGGCTTTTCGGCATGCAGCAAGGCGACGCCCGAATAGCCATCGGCCCCCGGCATTTTGAGGTCGAGCAATACCAGCCGCAAATCATGTGCCGCCGCTGCCGCTGTCAGCGCCGAGGGCAGATTGGCGCATTCGATGATCTGCGCATCGGGCGCAACCACCTGCGCCGCCAGCATCAGGGCTTGGCGGAACAGGGGATGATCATCGGCGATCAGGATCGATCCGGCCATGGCCTATGCAGCTCCGGTCCCCCGTTTCAGGCCGCGACGTCGCGCGACTGGACCAGATTTTCCACCACCGATGGATCGGCCAGCGTCGAAATATCGCCCAGGTTCGACACATCGCCCTCGGCAATTTTGCGCAGGATGCGGCGCATGATCTTGCCCGAACGCGTCTTGGGCAGGCCGGGCGCGAAATGGATAACATCCGGCGTGGCGATGGGGCCGATTTCATGGCGCACCCATTGCACCAGCTCCTGCCGGACTTGCGCCGATTCTTCTTCATTGGCGTTCAGGGTGACATAGGCGTAAATGCCCTGGCCCTTGATATCATGCGGAAAGCCAACTACGGCAGCCTCTGCCACGCGGGCATGGGCGACGAGCGCGCTTTCCACCTCTGCCGTGCCCATGCGGTGGCCCGATACGTTGATTACATCATCGACGCGGCCGGTAATCCAGTAATAGCCATCTTCATCGCGGCGGCAGCCATCGCCGGTGAAATATTTGCCCGGATAGGTGGTGAAATAGGTCTGGAAAAACCGCTCATGATCACCCCAAACGGTGCGCATCTGGCCCGGCCAGCTTTGCGTAATGCACAAATTACCCTCGGTCGCGCCGTCCAGCACCTTGCCTTCGCCATCGACCAGTTGCGGCGCAACGCCAAACATCGGCATCGATGCCGCGCCGGGTTTCAGCGCATGGGCACCGGGCAGCGGCGTCATCATGCAGGCCCCGGTTTCGGTCTGCCAATAGGTATCAACAATCGGGCAGCGCGCTTCGCCGACGACGTGATAATACCATTCCCATGCTTCGGGATTGATCGGCTCACCCACGCTGCCCAGCAATTTGAGCGACGCGCGCGAGGTGTTTTTCACCCAAGTATCGCCTTCGCGCATCAGCGCGCGCAGCGCCGTGGGCGCACCATATAAAATGTTCACCTGATGCCGGTCAACGATTTCCCAGAAACGGCTGTGCGTGGGGTAATTGGGCACGCCTTCAAACATCACGGTCGTCGCGCCATTGGCCAGTGGACCATAGACGACATAGCTGTGCCCTGTGACCCAGCCAATATCGGCGGCGCACCAGTAAATGTCGCCGGGATTGTAATTGAACACATATTTATGCGTCATCGTGGCCCAGACCAGATAGCCGCCGGTGGTGTGCAACACGCCCTTGGGCTTGCCGGTGGAGCCTGACGTATAAAGGATGAACAGCGGGTCTTCGGCGTTCATCGGTTCGGCCGGGCAATCCGTGGTCACGGCAGCGCGCGCGTCTTCATACCAATGATCGCGGCGTTCCTCCATCGTCACAGAATTGCCGACATGGCGGATCACCAGCACGCCGCTTACCGATGTGCAGTGCGTCAACGCCTCATCAACATTGGCTTTGAGTGGCACCAGCTTGCCGCCGCGCATGCCAGCATCCGCAGTAATGACCAGGCTGGAATGGCAATCCTGAATGCGGCCCGCCAGCGCGTCGGGCGAGAAACCGCCAAACACGATGGAATGGATCGCGCCGATGCGGGCGCAGGCCAGCATGGCCATCGCGGCTTCGGGGATCATCGGCATATAAATGGTAATGCGGTCGCCCTTGCGCGCGCCCATGCCTTTTAGAACATTGGCCATGCGGCAGGTTTCGGCATGCAGTTCGCCAAAGGTGATGTGACGCACCTGGGATGGATCATCGCCTTCCCAGATGATCGCGACATCATGGGCGCGGTCGGGCAAATGGCGATCAAGGCAATTGGCGGTCACGTTCAGTTCGCCGTCTTCGAACCATTTGATGCCGAAATCCGCCTCGTTAAAGCTGGTATTCTGCACGACCGAGAAGGGCTTGATCCAGTCGATCCGCTGCGCCTCGCGCCGCCAGAATGTGTCAGGATCGGCCAGCGATTCGGCATAGGCCGCCTGATAACTATCGGCGGTGACAAAGGCCTTTTCCGCCCATGCGGCGGGGACGGGATAGATATTCGCCATTGCAGCTCTCCTGACAATTCGCGCCCATTGGTGCGGGCTTTATAATGGGGTTATTTACGGCATGGCGTCCGCGCCATCACCCTAGACCAAAGTCGGATGCCCATTCGACCAAGGTCTGGCTATGGATCATAGCGCAACCTCCGCAGGATGCAGCCCTTGAAAT
>JBGSTI010000416.1:0-9556 GCA_041736605.1 Sphingomonadaceae bacterium | reverse complement strand
CTGACCGATAGCGGCGGCTATCAGGTGATGAGCCTGTCTGATCTGCGCAAGATTACCGAAGAAGGCGTGGCGTTCAAAAGCCATCTCGATGGCTCGCGCCATATGCTGACCCCCGAACGCTCGATGGAAATCCAGCGGCTGTTGGGCAGCGATATCGTGATGGCCTTTGACGAATGCACGCCCAATGGCGCGACGCGCGATGTGGCGGCCAAATCGATGGAAATGTCTATGCGCTGGGCGCAACGATCACGCGACGGTTTTGACAGCGGCAGCGATCATGCCGGCATCGCGTCGCTATTTGGCATTCAGCAGGGTGCGTTGGATGAGGAACTGCGGTTGCAATCGGCGCAAAAACTCGCTGAAATCGGCTTTGATGGCTATGCCATTGGTGGCTTGGCCGTGGGTGAGGGACAAGAGGCGATGTTCGCCACGCTCGATTTCGCGCCGGACCAATTGCCCGATGATCGCCCGCGTTATCTGATGGGCGTGGGCAAGCCTGATGATCTGGTCGGCGCAGTTTTGCGCGGGGTCGACATGTTCGATTGCGTGCTGCCGTCGCGATCAGGCCGCAATGGTCAGGCGTTCACCTGGAACGGCCCGATCAATTTGCGCAACGCCCGCTTTGGCGAGGATCAGGAGCCGTTGGACAGCCGCTGTTCCTGCCCGTGCTGCACGCATTATACCCGGGCCTATGTACATCATCTTGTGCGGTCGGGCGAGATTCTGGGGGCGATGCTGATGACCCAGCACAATATCCATTTCTATCAATCGCTGATGCAGGCGATGCGCGATGCCATTGCGGCGGGCACTATGCAGGCGTTTGCCACACAATTTCTGGCAGATTATCGTGCGTCGTCATCCTCATCGCAGCCATCTTGAACCAGCGGTAGGCGGATCGCCAACACACCGGTGTCACGATCCAGCTCCAGCGGCTGGCGCAACTGCCGCGACAGGCCGGCAAATACACCGCTGGTCTCTGATCCGCCGGGCTGGTCAAACAAACCGCCTTTGCAAAAGCGCCGCGAAACCATGCGCATCTGCGCCGTTGGGTTGGCCGCATCGCTGGCGGGATCGGCATGAACGCTGATCATCAGATCATCGGCGGCCCCGCCGCTGACCAACGAGTCAAATATCTCCGTCAGCAGGAACGTAGTGGCCATGGCCACATCCTGATTGACGCACAGTTCCTCTACATCCAGCCGGGTAAAGCGCGATAGGTCGCTATTGCCATCCGCCTCGCGGAAGCTGCCGACCAGTTCGCTGATCAGCGAGCGCAGCGAAATACCAGTCTGCACCTCGTGCACTGCGCGGTGATTGCGATAGACAACTGATAGCGCGTCCACACGGCGCTGGATGGTCAGGAATGCCTGATCCGCGCCATCGCCCGCCGCCTTGCGCGCATGAAGGTTGATCAGGCTGGTCACGATTTGCAGATTGTTTTTGACGCGGTGATGCACTTCGCGAGTCAACGCCTTTTGCCGTTCCAGGCCGTCGCGCAGGGATTCCTTGTCCAGCGCCACTTGTCGGCCCAGCCGGATAAAGGCCTGATCCAGATCGGCCAGTTCGCTGGCATCCAGCAATCGGGTGGCCGAGGGCGTGATTTCACTGCCCGGTTCATAATCATCAAGCTTGCGCTTCAGTGCGGTCAACGGCGCAATGACCATGCGGTCTACCACCAGCCAGCCGACAATCGCAGCGGCCAGCATCATCGAAAATGGCACAATCAAGCTCACCAGTTGCGGCGATGAAATCCGCGTCAAATTGGTGCGCATCACCAGTTCCAGCGAACCAATGCCAAGCGGCTGGCCCACATAATCGCGATAGCGCCCCGCCGATTGCGCATTGTGGATCGCCAGCACTCGTTGCCCGTCAGACAGTTCAAGTGACTGGTTGTTGTTGCGACCCAATTCGCCAAGCAGATTGCCAAGCGCCGTTCGATCAAAATACAGGGTGAATCGCGGGTCATTGCGCAGGTCAATGTCGCGGATCACCAGGCCAGCGTCGCGAACCAAATGAAATTCAGTGGCGGTGCGCTTGTCGCGCATGGCCAGACGCACAGATTGCGGGATGCTGCCATAGGCGCAGGTAAAGCCGGGACGGTCGGGCCAGCTGAGTTCAAAGGCCGGGGCGCCATCACCCATTGTACGATAGCGCCGCTGGACCGCGGCGCAAATCTCGCCTGCATCGTCACCCTGTTGCTGGCGCTTGATCAGCAGATAGGCAAAGCGTTTCTCAACGCGCACAAATTTGGAAACCTGCTGTGCGCCATTGCTGACTGATTCCGTTATGAGTTGGTTTGCTTGGGCCGCCGTGTTGACGTTGATCTGATGCAGGGCCAGCACAGCAATCAAGGCCAAAGGCAACAAGGTGAGCACCAGAACAAGCAACAGGCGCGTGCTGGTGGAGAGCCGGGCGAACCATGCCTTGATCCCGCGTGCGCGCCTGACATCGGGCAACCGCTGGCCCCAAGACTGGTTCGCCCGCCTGCCATAATCCTTGCCCACAGCGGAACGCGGCTCGCTCAAAATTCAGGAACCCCCACAGCCTTCGTGCCCAACCATACGCATGTTTGGCGCACTGGTTCCAGACCATGCTAAAAAACTGCCAAATTTCCTTGGCTTTGACAGACGCCCTGCTCTTGCAGTAACGACCCTGACGGGGGAATGGTACGAAAGGTTGTTTTTGCATGTCTTTAGGTCAATCCCTTGCGCCACATCTGGCCTATTTGCGGCGTTATGCGCGCGCTTTGACGGGCAATCAGGAAAGCGGCGATGCCTATGTGCGCGCGGCGCTTGAGGCTATTTTGGCAGCACCTGCCGATTTTCCCCGCGATGTCGATGCGCGGCTTGGCCTATTTCGCATGTTTCAGGCTATTTGGCAGACGGCGCAGGTCGATACGCTTAGCGATCATGGTGTCGATGCCACATCTCGCCGATTGAGCCAGATTACCCCTGCATCGCGTCAGGCGCTGCTGTTGCATTATATGGAGGGCTTTTCGGTAGCTGATATTGGCTATCTGATGGCTGTTGATGCGGGTGACGCTGACGCGTTGCTCAAGGATGCACTGGCGTCAATCGAGGGGCAGACCCGCACCGGCGTGCTAATCATCGAGGATGAGCCGATTATTGCGATGGATATCGAATCCATCGTTTTGGACCTGGGCCATGAAGTGACCGGTATTGCCGCCACGCATGAAGAGGCACTCAATCTGGCGCGGCAAAAGCGGCCTGGGTTGATTTTGGCGGATATTCAACTGGCCGATGACAGTTCGGGCATCGAGGCGGTACGCGATATTCTGCAAGAAGCCGATGTGCCGGTGATTTTCATCACGGCATTCCCGGAACGTCTGTTGACCGGCGAGCGGCCCGAGCCGACCTTCCTGATCACCAAGCCTTTCCATCCGACCACCGTGCGTGCGGCGATCAGCCAGGCCCTGTTCTTTGCGGAAAGTGTCGCCGAAGCGGTTTGATGAGCTTGTACCCCGGCGAAAGCCGGGGTCCAGATGCGAGGTTCAGACTGGACCCCGGCTTTCGCCTGGGTACTGGAATGTTAGATAGGTACTAACACACAAAAAAGGCGGCCATCCCAATGGGAGGCCGCCCTTTTTGTTTGGGAATAAACCCTTACGATCAGCGCGAATAAAATTCGACGACCAGATTGGGTTCCATCTTCACCGGATAGGGCACTTCGTCCAGCGTCGGAACGCGGCTCAAGGTGACCTTGTCATTGCCATCGGCAACCACATAATCGGGGATGTCACGCTCAGGCAGGCTCTGTGCTTCGATAACCAGAGCCATTTCCTTGGCCTTGTTGCCCAGGCTGATCACGTCGCCCGGCTTGATGCGGCGCGATGCGATGTTGCACTTCACGCCGTTGACGATGATGTGGCCATGGTTGACGACCTGACGCGCAGCAAAAATGGTCGGCGCGAACTTGGCGCGATAGACAACCATGTCAAGGCGCTGTTCCAGAAGACCGATAAGGTTCTGGCTGGTATCGCCCTTCATACGGCTGGCGTCGTGATAGGTGCGCTTGAACTGCTTTTCGGTCACATCGCCATAATAGCCCATGAGCTTCTGCTTGGCGCGCCGCTGAATGCCATAGTCCGACAGCTTGCTCTTGCGGCGCTGGCCGTGCTGACCCGGGCCATATTCGCGCTTGTTAACAGGCGACTTGGGACGGCCCCAGATATTTTCACCCATGCGGCGATCGAGTTTATACTTCGCGGAACTGCGCTTTGACATGCGGTCAACCTTTCAAACTTGCTTTTAAGACCCGCCCCAAAGGGCTGATCGGATATCCCGGTTCGCACCATGAAACCCTAAAGGGAATCATGCGGCGCCTGCTTCACCGGGGTGCAGGGCCAATTTGCGAAGGCGCGCCTATGGGCGAAGAGGGGGGGATTGTCAACGGGGGCAGAGGAGAAGCGTCTGATACGCCTGTTCAACCGCTGCCGATGCTGCGTCCCAAGTATACGCCATGCTACGCTCGCGGGCCTTGGCAGCAAAGGTGCAGCGCAGATCGGGATCGCGCACCAGCATGGCCAGTGCTTGTGTGGCGGCGTCCAGATCGTCCGGCGGGCAGAGGAACCCGGTGTCGGCATCGTTGAACATCGCCCGCGCGCTTGGCGCATCGCTGGCAACAATCGGCAGTCCGCAAGCCATGCCTTCCAGCATCACATTGCCGAATGTCTCGGTGGTGCTGGGATGATAGAACAGGTCGGCAGTGGCCACCGCTATGGCCAACGCCTCGCCCTCCAGATGGCCGGTCAGCACCGGATTGTTGAGCGCGGCAAAACCATCGCGCCCCGGCCCTTCGCCCACCACCAGCGCCCGCACCGGAAGCCCCTGCGCCTGCAATCGCTCGATGACCGAAACATAGCTGGCAATGCCCTTTTCCAGGACGAGACGGCCAAAAAACAGCACGGCAATCTCATGCTCAGCTAGGCCCATCGTTTTGCGCCAAGCGGGATCGCGCCGGTCCGGATGGAACAGGTGATGATCGACACCACGGCTCCACACGCTCACCTTGTCGTCAACGCGCAGGCGACGCATGTCGTCGGCCAAAGCTGGTGTCGGCACCACCACATGGCTGCTGCGCCTGTAAAACCGCGCCAGATGCGCCTCTGCCATGGGGCGCAGCCAGCCTAGCCGGTAATAATCGAAATAGGTCTCAAACAGCGTATGCTGGCTGGCCAGAACCGGAATACCGCGCGCGATGGCAAAGCTTTGCGCGCGGGTGTTGAGAATGTCGGGCGTCGAGACATGCACGATATCGGGGGCGAACCGTTCAATATCCGCGCGAATGGAACGCGGCAGGCCCAGCGCGAGCTGAAACTCGCTGCGCACCGGCAGAGTGATTGACGGCACCGGCACCAAAGTGCCCGCCGGTTCGAATGCGGGGTGATTGGTAACGGGCGAATAGACCCGCACCTGATGGCCAGCCTTTTCCTCCAGCCAGCCGACCAGCCGGTTCAGCGCCTGATTGGCCCCTTCGCGCAAGTAATTGTAATTGCCGGAAAACAGCGCGATGCGCATTACAGCCGCCGGAAATTGAGCGTGGCATTCAGCGCAAACATCGCCAATCCGGCAAACACTGATACAATGATCCGCGCCACCAGATAGTTGATCGGCGTGAATTGAAGCAACGCCGCATATAGCCCCATGGTGACGGCGAGGCCGAGGCCGCCACTGGCGAGGAAATAGACATAGCCGCGCCCCACCGCACGCTCTGTTCCCCGGTAAATCCACGTGCGGCCGAATGCATAATGCACACTGTTGGCGACGATAAAGCCGATGCCGGTGGCCAGCACTTCATTCACGCCGAAATATTCGACCAACAGCCATAGCAATCCGATGCTGATCGCAAAGACCAGGCACGACACGATAGTGTTGCGCACCAACATGCCGCCTGCCTTGCGGGAAAACAGGCGGGTCAGCAGCGTCGGCGGCGCCATTGCGCTGTCGGGCATCAGGATGCTTTGGCCATCATTACAGGCTGTGTGGACGGCACAGGTGCATCATGCGCATCGGGCCAATCACTGCGGCGGCGCAGCATTGGATTTATAAACAGCAAGGGCAGTTTCAAAAACAGCAATTCGGAATGGATGAACCGATCAATCGCGCGATCCCACCATTTGGGGTCACGCTTGCCATGCGCTTTCAGCCAACCATCATAGGGCGCCCAATGGCTGGGTTCATCGCGGTGGATGATTGCAAAGATCTTCATCAACACCCTATCAGACTTGACCATAGGATGACGCAGCAGAATCTCGACCTGTTTGAAGCCACGCTGCTCGGTCAGTGAAATAACCCGGCACAGCTTTTCAAACATCGCATCGCTATCGATCACGTGCTGGGTATCCAGATCATCGATGCGGGTGCGGAACACGATTTCGACAAAGCGGTCGATATGGCCGCAGGTGCGATCAATCGATAGCGGCATCGCCCCGCGCAATTCGAACCAGCGGCGGAACATGTCGTAATGTTTGCGTTCATCATCGCGGTGCTGCTCAACCGCCTTGATCAGGTCCAGCGCGTCGGGCGAGCGGACGCGGATCGCATCAAGCACCCGTTCAATCGCAGTATAACCGCGATGCTCGTTATAGATGTAGATCGATCCCAAAAGGTCGAGATAACGCTGTTGAAACCATTGAAACATCTATGGCTTTTAGACCTCAGCCCGGATGCGGTCAAACGGTCAATGGACGGGCGCTCTCGGCTTCACTCGTCTCCAGACCGGTCCGGCCCGGATAATGCGGACAGCACGCCCCGCATCGTGCGCACTTGCTGGCTATCCCAACCGGGCTGAGTCAGCAAGGTTACCAAAGTCCGCCGTGTCGCTGGCGCGCGGGCGGCGGGATAGAAATAGCGTTTGGGCTCCAGCATTGCGAACAATTGGCCAATCATGCCGTCCAGTTCTGCCTGCGGGGCAGGGGGGTCCTTATCAATGGCTGGCGGGCTGGCCAGCGTCTGGTGGCGCGAATATTCATAGGCGCAGACCATCACGGCCTGGGCCAGGTTCAGTGATCCAAATTCCGGATTGATCGGCACGGTAATGATCGTGCGCGCCACCGCGACATCATCGGTTTCAAGGCCAGAGCGTTCGGGGCCGAACAGGATGGCGGAGCGTCCCGTCGCGGTATTGATGGTCCGCGCCGCATCTTCGGGGGTTACCACCGGCTTGATGACGCCGCGCCTGCGCACTGTGGTGGCATAGACGTGGCGGCAATCGGCGACGGCATCAGCCACGCTGTCATATACTTGTGCATTGGCCAGCACGCTATCCGCGCCGCTGGCGGCAGGTCCGGCATCAGGATTGGGCCAGCCATCGCGGGGGCTGACCAGACGCATGTCCGTCAGCCCGAAGTTGAGCATCGCGCGCGCCGCCTTGCCGATATTCTCGCCCAGTTGCGGGCGGACGAGCACGATGATCGGTTGGGGGGCAGTCATCTGCGATCTGCATTCTGACCAACGTCCTGTACGTGCCCCGCGAAGTCTTCAAAATCCTTGGCTTCGGTAAAGTCCTTATAAACGCTGGCAAAGCGGATGTACGCGACGCTGTCGAGTTGGGCGAGGCCGTCCATCACCATCTCGCCGATGCGTTTCGATGGGATTTCTGTCTCTCCGCTGGTTTCCAATTGGCGTTGGATGCCAGAGACGAGCTGCGAGATTTGTTCACGCTCAACCTTGCGCTTGCGGCAGGCGAGCGTCACCGATTGCTCAATTTTGGCGCGATCAAAGGGTTCGCGGCGGTCGCTGGATTTGACCACGGTAATCTCACGCAATTGAATGCGTTCAAACGTCGTAAAGCGCGCCCCGCATCCTTCGCATTGGCGGCGGCGGCGGATGGACGTGCCGTCCTCCGACGGGCGGCTGTCCTTTACCTGACTGTTTTCATTGGCGCAGAATGGGCAACGCATTATTTCCTGCCATCGTCCTTCTTTTTCTTGCTCAGATGGAAATGAGCCAAGACGACACCCGCTATTGCGGCCATGGCAAAGAGGATTTTGCCTTGAGCGAGAAAGACGCCACCTGCACCAACGGCGACAACAATCAGCATGATCTTTTGGAGTTGCTCAGGCTCCATCTTGGTCGCGCCTTTTGTGGGCAAGGCGTTAGGCATTTGCGAACCGCATTTGGGGCAATTGCTCACGCTATCGGCAACTTGCGCACCGCAACTGGAACATTTTGACGTCATGATTTTACTCGTCTTACAGATTACGCAGTGCGATGCGCTAATGAGGGCTTTGAGCTAAACGCCTTAGATTGGATAAACCGGAAAGCGCGAGCATAGGGCCATTGCGCGTTCCTTAACAGCCATTTCGACTTGGCCATCGCCTTCCTCACCATTGCGCGACAAGCCATCGACGACTTCGGCAATCATTTTGCCGATTTCGCGGAACTCCTCTGGCCCGAAACCGCGTGTGGTGCCCGCTGGCGTGCCAAGGCGGATACCGCTGGTGACAAAGGGGCTGCGCGTGTCGAACGGGATGCCGTTTTTGTTGCAAGTGATGTGCGCGCGGTCGAGGCCTTTTTCAGCGGCCTTTCCGGTTACGTCCTTGGGCGTCAAATCGACCAGCATCGAGTGGTTGTCGGTCCCGCCTGATATGATGCCAAGGCCGGCCTCTAACAGACTGTCCGACAAGGCGCGGGCGTTTTCGACGACACGGTGGGCGTAATCCTTAAAGTCCGGCTGCAACGCTTCGGCAAAGGCGACGGCTTTTGCGGCGACGATGTGCATCAGGGGGCCGCCTTGCAGGCCGGGGAAAATCGCCATGTTGAGGGGCTTGCTCAAAGCCTCATCATTCCACAGTATGATGCCCGAGCGCGGCCCGCGAAGGCTCTTGTGCGTCGTCGTGGTGACAACATGCGCGTGGGGGATCGGCGAAGGATGCGCCCCGCCCGCGACCAAGCCGCTAATATGGCTCATATCGACCAGCAGATAGGCGCCGATTTCGTCGGCAATGGCGCGGAAGGCTTCCCAATCCCACACCCGCGAATAGGCGGTGCCGCCCGCGATTATGAGTTTGGGTTTGTGCGCCAAGGCAAGCGAACGCACCTGATCCATATCGATGCGGTGGTCATCCTTGCGCACACCATAGGGAATGGGCTTGAACCACTTACCGCTCATGTTGACGGGCGATCCATGGGTCAAATGCCCGCCGCTGTTCAGGTCAAGCCCCATGAAGCTATCGCCGGGTTGCAGCAGCGCCAGGAACACGGCCTGGTTCATCTGGCTGCCCGAATTGGGTTGCACATTGGCGAAGTTGCAGCCGAAGAGTTGCTTGGCGCGTTCAATCGCCAATGTTTCCACCACATCGGCATATTCGCAGCCGCCATAATAGCGTTTGCCGGGATAGCCCTCTGCGTACTTGTTGGTGAACACGCTGCCCGCCGCCTCCAGCACGGCCTTTGAAGCGATGTTTTCCGACGCGATTAGCTCAATCGTGTCGCGTTGGCGGGTCAATTCGCCCTGAATGGCGGCGAAGACTTCGGCGTCTTTGGTGGCCAAATCTTGGTCCCAAAATCCGGGGGAGACGCCAATGGAAAGGGGG
>JBGSTI010000407.1:0-2670 GCA_041736605.1 Sphingomonadaceae bacterium | reverse complement strand
CTGCCATAATCATCCATCGGCGCAATATAGCGTCCCCGGTCGCGCTTGCCGGGATGCGGATCGATATAGACAAAGCGCCGGTCCACCTGCCGCCGCGCCGGGCGCGCGGTCAGCGCCTCGATGGCGGGACGGAACGGCGCGTTGTTGAGCACCGATCCGTCGATCAGCACGATATCCTGGGCAATATCCTCAAAATGCCGGGGCGTAGTTGCGCCTGCAATATTGAAATGGCCGGGAAAGCTGCGCTTCAAAAAGTCATGCCGCGTCGGCCAACTGCGCTTGCGATCCTGTAAAAGCCCATCCATCTCGGCAATGGCAAAGGGCGGGAATGCGCCGGGAAAGCTGGCCGTGGCCCGCGCGGCAAAGACCAGCTCGACCGGATCAGGCCACGCATCGGGCGCGGCTTTGCTACCGGAAGAAAAGCTGAAATTCAGCCGATGCTCTGATTCCTCGACCATTGGCGGGCTGTTGATCGGCAGGCGCACACGATGGCCATGATAATCGGTAACGGTCACAAACAGATCAAGCGGCTGACCATTGGGCAGCAGCGGAAAACGTGCCTCGCTGGCGTTCATTGCATCCATGGCGTCGAGCAGCATGGCGCTGAACTCACGTCCGCCAAAGGGCGGCTCAAACCAGCGGGCCCGCACGAAACGCGACATTTTCTCGGCAATTTCCGAACGCGCCTCGGGCGCAACCGTCTGGTCAATTGTGCCGCCTTTCCGGTTCAGTGCTGCCCAGGCAATTGGTGTCGCCCACAGTTTTGACATGCGCGACAAGGGCCGGGCATCGGCCGCCAGCAGCTTGTCAACATCGGCGCAATCGAGCCACAAATCCGTGAGTGGATCGAGCGATTGGCCGGTAACAATCGCGTGGCTCAAGAAAATGCCATTGATCCCGCCCGCGCTAGACCCGGCAACAATATCGCACAACACGCGCAATTGGACGCCTTGGCGGTCCGCCACGTCGCGCAGCAGCCGGTGATAGACACCCTGACTGCCAGAAGATGGGGCCAGACCATCGTGAAAGCTGCGGCTCGCGCGCGCCAGACGCCAGATTTCCTTGGTGACGCCGTGCATATAGATCGCCAGGCTCACCCCGCCATAGCAGACCAATGCAATTCTCAGTTCCTTCTCCCGCATCAGCCCATGCTGGCACCCGCATCGTATAATGTCGAGCCAATCCGCGCAAAAAGGGGGTTTCGTTCCGCAAATGTTCTGTTATGAGGCGGATCATGGCAAAGGCGAAAAAGCGATATGTCTGTGCAGCGTGCGGGTCGGTGAGCCACCGCTGGCAGGGCCAGTGTGCTGATTGTGGCGAATGGAATACCCTGTCCGAAGAAGCACCGGATACGCCATTTTCCCAGCGGCATGATCTGTCCAATGGCGGGCGGATGATTGCCTTTGCGCCGCTGGATGCGCAAATCCCGCTGCCGCCGCGCATGAAAACCGGCATTGCCGAGCTTGACCGCGCGCTGGGTGGCGGGTTGGTCAAAGGTTCGGCGACGTTGATGGGCGGCGATCCCGGTATCGGCAAATCGACCTTGCTGTTACAGGCAGCGGCGTCGCTGGCGCGGGCGGGGGCCGATGTGGTCTATGTCAGTGGTGAAGAAGCGGCCGATCAGGTCCGCTTGCGCGCGCAAAGATTGGGGCTGGGCGATGCGCCCTTGCGGTTGGCGGCGGCGACATCGGTGCGAGATATTCTGACTACGCTGAACGCCGGTGATCCGCCCGCTTTTCTGGTGATCGATTCGATTCAGACGATGCATTCCGATCTGATCGATGGTGCGCCGGGCACAGTAAGCCAGGTGCGCGCCGCGTCGCACGAGCTGATCCGTTACGCCAAGATTGCGGGCTGTGCGCTGATGCTGGTCGGCCATGTGACCAAGGATGGCAGCATCGCCGGGCCGCGCGTGCTGGAACATATGGTCGACACGGTGATGAGTTTCGAGGGCGAGCGCACGCACCAATATCGCATCCTGCGCGCCATCAAAAACCGCTTTGGCGCGGTTGATGAAATCGGCGTGTTCGCGATGCAGGGGCTGGGTCTGGCCGAAATCGCCAACCCTTCCTCGCTGTTCCTTTCGGATCGCAGCACCGAAACGCCGGGCAGCGTGGTGTTCCCGGCGCTGGAGGGAACACGCCCGGTACTGGTGGAAATTCAGGCGCTCACCGTCAAATTGCCGAGTGGGGCGACACCGCGCCGCGCGGTTGTTGGCTGGGATAGCGGGCGGCTGGCGATGATATTGGCGGTGCTTGAGGCGCGGTGCGGCCTCAGTTTCTCGACGTCCGAAGTCTATCTGAATATTGCCGGCGGCTATCGCCTGTCTGATCCAGCGGCGGACTTGGCCGTTGCGGCGGCGCTGATTTCCGCGATTGCGGATCGTCCGGTGCCATCCTCTGCGATTTTCTTTGGCGAGGTGTCTTTAGCAGGCGATGTGCGTAGCGTCGCCCATGCGGCCATCCGCCTGCGTGAATCGGCGAAATTGGGTTTTGAAACCGCCGCTTGCCCGACTTTGCCTGAGCCCATGCCATCGGGCATGCGGCATATTGTGATCGGAAAGCTGGCAAATCTCGTTGACCTTGTTTTGGACCGCGCTTAGCCAGCGATCATGACAGCTTTCGATATCTTCGTGCTCACCCTGATTGCGGGTGGCGGCATTTTGGGGTT
>JBGSTI010000167.1:0-5838 GCA_041736605.1 Sphingomonadaceae bacterium | reverse complement strand
TGATCATCATTGGAACGCAGCGTTTGCGTGGCCCAGCCGGACAGCGAGAAATAGCTGTGCCGGGTAATGCGCTCCACCGCAAAGTTCGACCGCAGCCGGTCATCGCGGCTAATGTCATAGCGACGCAGAAAAGTGCGGTCGCTGGCAAGGCGCAGCGACCCGGTCACGGTCCATTTTGTCGATAGCTGGAACCGGCCATTGGCATCGATATAGCCGCGAAAATCATCCTGACGCACCGTGGATGGCGTCGATACCGGAATGCGCGAACTGGCCGTGGCATAGCCGGTCACTTGATACGCGCCAGCTTCGGTCAGGGCGCGATATTTGGCTGACACCATCGGCAGGGCTTCGGTAAAGACATGCGCTGTCGCTACCAGATCGCGATTGGGGGCGATCGAGACATAATAGGGCTGATGAATTTCGACGCCATTGACCGCGCTGAAACTGATATCCGGCACCAACAGGCCCGAACTGCGTCCAGCGCCCACGGCATGGGTAAGGCCGGGCAGCGGGATCAGGGGAAGCCCAAACAGCTCTAGCCGCGCGCCTTTATAGCGCATGCGTTCCTGCACCGGATCATAGATCACCTGTACAGCCTTGATCTGCCAGCTGGGATCGCGGGCACAGCCTTCGCTGTCTTCAATGGGGCAGGGCGAATAGGCGGCTTGATCCAGGGTAATGACGCCATCGGCGCGGGTGCCCTTGGCAGCGACCAGACGGCCACCTTCGGCCAGCACCACCAGAATATTATCAATCGCGCCATCGCGCAAAGTGTCGGTCAGCTCGATATTATCGCCATAGAGCACATTGCCGTTGCGGTCGGTAATGCGAACATTGCCGGTGGCGCGCACTTCGCCGCTCTGTCGATTCCACACGACTGTATCGGCGCGCACCAATTGCCCATCGCGGCGGATGAACACATTGCCATTGGCGGTAACGATCTGAGTATTGGAATCATAGGATAGGCCATCGGCCTCGAAATTGATCTGTTCATCCTGCGCCGCAGCGCCGCTTGCTGCCACGGGTGCAGGCGGTTCGATATCCTGTGCATAGGCAGTCTGGCACAGCCCAAGCGACAGCGCCAATAATGATGCCGCGCGCAGCATCCAGCGGGCAGGGATAGGGGAAACGCGCCGGACCGGGGTCGTTGCGGTTTCGATAGTCTTGGATCGCATCATGCACAATCCGGCAACGGCAGGGGGCTTGCTCAGCATCGCTTGCCTATTGCACCAGTCGTGCCTAACTGCAATTCCTATAAGAGCCTTGCGCGTATCGCGCGCATGGTGCCGCCTGATGCTATGTGCGCAAGCCGCGATCAGCGCCGGGAATTGACTAGAAGGAATTGAACTTGCTCGATATCGTCTTTGCCGCCGTTGCGGCGCAGAATAGCCCCTTGTGCGTTGCCGTAGCCCATGAGGCGCTTGATCAGGCTGCCGCCTCTGCCGCGATACCCACAACGCTGGCTGAGGGCGCCCGCGCATCGCGCTTTGCAGGGAAAGTTGCGCAGATTTTTGAAAGCTTTGTCAGTGATGGCGTCACGGCGGCGCGCCGGATGCTGCTGGGCCTTGGCCGCATGGGCGAAGCTGTGCCCTCGCTGCGCAATGCCGAACGGGCGGGCGGCGCGCTGACGGCCAAATATCTGTCCAGCGGGCTGGATTCCCTGACGCTGGATCTGGGCCATGCCGGGATCAGCGACGATGAAAAGCTGGCAGTGCTCACTGGCCTGCGCCTGCGCGCCTGGCGCTATCACGTCTATCGCACCCGCATGGCCGATGATGTGAAGCCGACGCTCAAGGCTGTGACGATTCTGGGCGCGGGGGATGCCGTGCAGGCCGCATGGACCAGCCGTCTTGCCGTGATCGAAGGCGTTGAGCTGACCCGCGAACTGGTGACCGAGCCTGCAAACATCATCTACCCCGAAAGCTTTGTGGAGCGGTGCCGCCCGCTGGCCGATATGGGCATCGCCATCCGCGTGCTGGAGCCTGAGGAGATGGCCAGCCTTGGCATGGGCGCTTTGCTGGGCGTTGCGCAAGGTTCGGTGCGGCCCGCGCGGATGCTGGTGATGGAATATAAGGGCGAAGGCGCGCCCGATAAAAAGCCCCTCGTCTTTGTCGGCAAGGGCGTGACGTTCGACACCGGCGGCATTTCGATCAAGCCTGCGGCGGGCATGGAAGATATGAAATGGGACATGGGCGGCGCAGCAGCGGTGGCCGGAACCATGAAGGCGCTGGCCGGGCGCAAGGCAAAGGCGCATGTCGTTGGTATTTGCGGGCTGGTTGAAAACATGCCCGATGGCAATGCCCAGCGCCCCGGCGACGTGGTGACCAGCATGTCGGGCCAGACCATCGAAGTGATTAACACCGACGCCGAAGGGCGTCTGGTTCTGTGCGACGCGCTGACCTTTGCGCAAAAGGAATTTCAGCCCGATACGATCATCGATCTGGCGACATTGACCGGCGCAATAATCATTTCGCTGGGTAGTGAATATGCGGGCATGTTTACCAACAGCGACACGCTGGCGGGCCGATTGACTGAGGCTGGCACCAAGGCGGGCGATCCCCTGTGGCGTTTCCCGCTGGGTCAGCCTTATGACAAGCTGATCGATTCGCCGATTGCCGATATGAAGAATGTTGGCCCACGCGGTGGCGGTTCGATCACGGCAGCACAGTTCCTCAAGCGGTTTATCGACAAGGATGTCGCTTGGGCGCATCTGGACATTGCCGGCATGGTATGGGCCGACAAGCCCGGCGCGACTTGGGAAAAGGGTGCAACCGGCTTTGGCGTGCGCCTGCTCGACCAGCTGGTGGCCGATCATTACGAAGCCTGATCGTCAAGGGTGAGGGGTGGGGCCATGGCCTTGCGCATAGATTTCTACCACCTCACCCGCGACCGCCCGGAAAGCGTTGTGCCGCCCTTGGCCCAGCGGTCACTGGATGCGGGGCAAAGGCTGTGTGTGACAGCAGGCGATGGCGCGTTGCTGGATCGCTTGTCGGATGCCTTATGGGCTTGGCAGCCCGCCAGTTTCCTTGCCCATGGCCGCGCCGATGGTCCGCATGCCGCTGCGCAGCCCATTGTGCTGTCGGGCGGTATGGCCGCGCCCAATCAGGCCCGCTGGCTGATGATCGCGGATGGCCAATGGGATGGTGTGGCTGGATGCGATAGGTTTGAGCGTATCCTGTATTTTTTCACCCCTGACGCCATAGACAGCGCCCGCCAATGCTGGCGCACATTGTCCCGCGGCGATGTGGAGGCGGAGCTGAATTACTGGAAGCAGGATGGCGGCAAATGGGTAAAAGGGCCTTAGAGTTGGCCCATTGTGCGCAACATCACCCATGATGGTATCATGTTGGTTTAGCAGTTGCCGCCTGATGGCTTCTGAACCAAGTTCAGCATGACTATTCTGCAAGGAACATTTCCCATGACCAAAAGCATTTTCCTCCGCCTTACGCTCGCCTCCACCGCCCTGCTTGCGCTCTCTGCCTGCGGCAGCAATGACAAAGAAGGCACCATCACCGGCGAGAATGGTGAGAAGATCGAATATAAAGTCGATGAATCGGGCGATGGCGACGCCAATGTCGAGATCAAGACCAAAGATGGCAGCCTGACCATGACATCGGGCGAAGATACCGAAGGCGGCGCAATGCCCGGCGGGTTGAAAGCTTATCCCGGTGCCAAGATTGTCAATCGGATGAACATGGCCAGTTCAAGCGACAAGGGCAGCGACGGCAGTTTGGTGGTTACGCTGGAAACCACGGACTCAAGCGAAATGGTTATGGCCTTTTACAAGGATCAACTGAAATCGCAGGGGGTCACTGTGCAGTCCGAAATGAGCACGCCCGATTTCATTATGCTGGCAGGTCAGGCCAAGTCTGGCGAAGCGGTGCAGGTGATGGCGAGCAAGGCCGATGACAAACTGTCCATCGTGCTGTCTGCAAGCAAAGCCAATTGATGCCACTGCGAAAGGGATGGGGGCTTGCGAAACCGGGGCGGCCCGTTTAGGGGCGGCGCAATTCCCCTGACCTATCAAAACCTAAAAAGGAAATCCTTATGGCGGTTACTCGCACCTTTTCGATCATCAAGCCTGATGCCACGCGCCGCAACCTGACCGGTGCGGTCACCAAGATGCTGGAAGAAGCTGGCCTGCGCGTTGTTGCATCCAAGCGCATCCACATGAGCCGCGAACAGGCCGAAGGCTTTTATGCCGTTCACAAGGAACGCCCTTTCTTTGGCGAACTGGTTGATTTCATGATCAGCGGCCCCGTGGTGGTTCAGGTGCTGGAAGGCGAAAATGCCATGCAGCGCAACCGCGACATCATGGGCGCAACCAATCCCGCCAATGCTGAACCCGGCACGATCCGCAAGGAACTGGCCGAAAGCATCGAAGCCAATTCAGTCCATGGCAGCGACAGCGATGAGAACGCGGCGATTGAAATCGCTTACTTCTTCAAGCCTGAAGAAATTGTCGGCTGATCCATACGATCAGTTTCGATACAAAAAGGGCCGCTGGAATTTTTCCGGCGGCCTTTTTTTTGCGATGCGCCAGAGATTAAAACTCCCCCGCCGCATCCATCAGCCGGGTAAGCCGCTTGGGCGCAACCGCGCGCCAGCTGCGTTGCAGCCAGTTGGCGATATGGTCCCAGTCATTGCGGCCGGTGTCCAGCCGGATGGCGATCCAGCCTGAGGGCGCGTAGAATTTGGGCAGATAATACAATTCCGGGTCTTGATCGATCAAGGCTGCCTGTTCATCCGCGCCGCTGGTTTTGACTAGCAGGGCAATGGCTGCCTCCCCATGATGATGGATCGAGACATAGGCGAAATATTTGCCAGTCTTGTCGCCGCCCACGCGCCAACCGGGCGCGCCGTGAGAGGGACGAGCGTCGGTCTCGGGCAGTGCCAGCGCCATTTCGCCTATCTTGGCTACCAGCCAGTCCGGATCGGCCTCACGCGTGACATAATCGGCCAAACAGCGTGAATAGAGTTGATGCTCGGCAATGAGGACACGCGCGGCCAGGCTGTCTTCGTTATCGCCGGGCAGAATTGCCACTGGGGTCTGGCCAAGGATCGGCCCGTCATCCAATTCCGCCGTCACCAGATGCACCGAGCATCCGCCATGGCTATCGACAGCCTCGATGGCGCGGGCATGGGTGTGGAGGCCTTTATACTTGGGCAGCAGGCTGGGATGAATGTTGAGCATCCGGCCTTCCCATTGGGCGACAAACGCGGCGCTCAAGATGCGCATATAGCCCCCCAATGCGACATAATCCGCGCCTGCGTCGATTATAGCCCGATGCATGATCGCGTCATGATCGGCGCGGGCCATGCCCTTATGCGGATGGGCGAAGGTCGGGATGCCTTCCGCAGCGGCGAGTTTCAGCCCAGCGGCGTCAGGATTGTTGCTGGCCACCAGCACCACTTCATAAGGGCAGCTTTCGGCCTTCGCGGCATAGAGCAACGCGGCCATATTGGTGCCGCTGCCCGAAATGAGGATGGCGACTTTGGCTTTCATCTAATATCGGCCCGATACGGCAAGGTTCTGTTTAACCTGCATGGGTCGCGCTCCAATCGGTCTTGGCGCTCCATGCTTCGGTACTGCCCGATACGGTGCAACCCTTGGCACCTGCGGTGATATGCCCGATGCGCAGCACCGTTTCGCCCGCAGCCTCCAGCGCCGCCGTCACCGCTGCCACATCGGCCTCTGCCACCACGACTGCCATGCCAACGCCGCAATTGAATGTTCGCGCCATTTCCTCTGGCTCGATCTGGCCCTGGGCTTGCAGAAACGCCATCAGGCGCGGCTGCTCCCAGCTATCGGCATCGACAAAAGCGTGGAGATCATCG
>JBGSTI010000158.1:0-3042 GCA_041736605.1 Sphingomonadaceae bacterium | reverse complement strand
ATCGCCCTGCCAATCATCGATTTTCGCGCGCGCCTGCCAGAACCCGTTCTGGGTGGCCAATTTGAGATGCAGGTCAACACCATGGCGGTGGGCCGCACCGATGGCCAGGATACCCAGCGCGCCTTTGCCCTTACCAAATGGGAATATCAGGGACTGACCGGGCTGGGCCAGCAATTCACGCTAACCGCGCAGGCGCGTGGCGATGTGTATCATAGCGATGATAATCTGTTGACCAGCAACATCCTGTATCGCGGCAATAGCGGCTGGGAAACACGCGCCAGCGCCACCGCGGCTTTGGACGTCAAATGGCCCTTTGTCGGTCAAATTTTCGGCGGCACGCAGGTGCTGACCCCTCGCTTTCAGGTGGTTGCCACCCCGCAAACGCGCAACATCGAAATCCCCAATGAAGATAGCCGCGCCATTGATCTGGAAGACAGCAACCTGTTCGCGCTTAACCGCTTTGCCGGTTATGACCGGATCGAGGATGGTGCGCGCTTTACCTATGGGCTGGAATGGCAATTCACGCGGCCCAATCTGTCGGTCAACACCATCATCGGCCAAAGCTATCGCCTGACCAGCGAACCGGTAATTTTCCCCGATGGCACGGGCCTGACCAATCGGACGTCGGACATTGTCGGGCGCACGCAGGTGCGCTTTGGCGACAGGGTGCGCTTTACCCATCGCTATCGGCTCGACAAGGATAGCCTGGCCATTCGCCGCAATGAAATTGACGCGATGCTGGGGGATCGGCGCACCTATGCCGAGGCAGGCTATTTGCGGCTGAACCGCGACATTGGCACCGGATTTGAAGACTTGCGTGATCGCGAAGAATTGCGCGTTGGTGGCCGGGTTCAGATCAACGACAACTGGTCTGTATTTGGCTCTGGCGTGTTTGACCTTACCAGCACCCGCGAAGACCCCAGCACCACCAGCGACGGGTTTGAACCTTTGCTCACCCGGCTGGGCATTGCCTATAGCGATGATTGCCTGGAAATCGGCATCACATGGCGGCGCGATTATGTCGATAATGGCGATGCAGAGCGCGGCAATACCTTCCTGTTCCGCATCGCCCTGCGCAATCTGGGCTTCTGAGGCTTGGCACCGCGCGCCAAAGCGACTAACGCCGGATCAAACAGCAATGGGGGATTGCGGCCTTTTGCCTTGGTCAAGCTGGGTTCAGCAATGATCTGGCAGGAACAGCATTGGCCAGAAAGCTTGATGATGGCAGCTTTCCCCTTTGGACAGGATATGAACTTTGCGTAATTTTGCAGCTTTCCAGAAATTCCCGCGCGCACGTTCGTCGCTAGGCAAAGCCCTGCTTTTGGCCGGTCTGGCCGGATCATTGACGCTGGCAGGCGGCGCGCTGCAAGCGCAGACGGTCGCCAATGATGGTGCCGATGCGACGCCGGATATTGGCCTGCGCCTGCCCGATGGCATGACTGTATTCGGTTCGTCCGATCCCAATGTGCGCCGCGCAACCGCCATCGTGAACGGCGATATCATCACTGGCACTGAAATCGACCAGCGTCTGGCATTGATCCTTGCGGCCAATGGCGGCAAAGTTCCCGATGAGGAGCGCGAGCGCCTGCGCATGCAGATTTTGCGCAATCTGATCGATGAAACGCTGCAAATTCAAGAAGCCAAGGCCAATGAAATTGATATTGACGAGGCAGAGGTTGAACAAACCTATGCCCGCGTCGCACAGCAGAATTTCGGCCAGGACCCGGCGGCGCTCGACAAATATTTGACCGGCGTTGGCTCGTCACCCGATTCGCTCAAGCGCCAGATTCGCGGTGAAATCGCTTGGAACCGCTTGCTGGGCCGCAACATTCAGCCGTTCATCAACGTGGCCGAAGAAGAAGTGCGCGAAGCGATGGAGCGGCTGAAAGCTGCCAAAGGAACCGATGAGTTCCGCGTCGGTGAAATCTTCCTGTCGGCCAATTCCGAAAACTCGGCGGCTGTGTTTGAAAATGGTCGCAAGATCATGGAACAGTTGCGCGGTGGCGGCAGCTTTGTGGCCTATGCCCGCCAGTTTTCCGAAGCCTCAACGGCTGCAGTGGGCGGCGATTTGGGCTGGATTCGCCTGGCGCAATTGCCGCCACAGCTGGGCAATGCTGCACGCGAAATGCAGCCCGGCCAGTTGGTCGGCCCGATTGAATTGCCCGGTGGTTTCTCGATCCTATACCTGATCGATAAGCGTCAGGTGTTGGTCGCCAATCCGCGCGACGCCCTGCTCAGCCTCAAGCAGATTTCGATGGAATTTCCGGCTGGCACAGTTGGCCCCGCTGCCGAAGCGCGCGCCAAGGAATTTGCCGCAAAGGTTTCAACAATCAAGGGTTGCGGCCAGGCCAATGATGCCGCCGCCGCCATTGGCGCGACCGTTGTCGATAATGATCAGGTGGCTGTGCGTGATCTGCCAGCCCAGTTGCAAGACCTGTTGCTGGCGCTGCAACTGGGTGAAACCACCCCGCCCTTTGGCTCGCTGGAGGATGGCGTGCGCGTGCTGATGCTGTGCGGCCGTGATGATCCAAAGGTCGATTCCGGTCCCAGCTTTGACCAGCTGATGGGCACGATGGAGGAAGAGCGGATCAACAAGCGCGCTCAGCTTTATCTGCGCGATTTGCGCCGTGACGCGGTGATTGACTATAACTAATCGCGCCCTTTGCCCATGCGGCACTGGCGGATCGTGAAAGGAGCCTGATGGCCCGGGCGCTTGCCATTTCCATGGGTGACCCTGCCGGGATTGGCCCTGAAGTCATCGCAAAAGCGTGGGCGCTGCGTAATGCAGAGGCCTTGCCGAGCTTTTTTGTGGTGGGCGATGCGCGGGCAGTGGAGGCTGTCTCATCCTGCCCGGTGGCCCGTATCACCGATCCGTCCGAGGCGCTGGAGGCTTTTTCCCATGCGCTGCCGGTGCTGCATATCGACGGACATGATCGAGTTACGCCTGGCAAGCCTGACATTGGCGGCGCGCAAGTTGCGTTTCAATCGCTCGAAATGGCAACCGGCCTTGCGCGGTCCGATGGCGCGGCGGCGCTGGTTACG
>JBGSTI010000394.1:0-10061 GCA_041736605.1 Sphingomonadaceae bacterium | reverse complement strand
GGCCTGGAATTTTATCATGGTGACAGCCGGACCGATGAACCCTTTGTTTCCCCAGCGGGCGTGCCCGGCTTTGTCACGGGTGACATGGGCATGGGCCATGCGGTGTTTTCAGCACCCAATTTTGCCGAAGCCCATGCCTTTTACCGTGACGTCGTCGGCCTTCATGACACCGATCTGCCAGCCTTCCACCTGATGGGCACCGATCATCCGCCGATGCATTTTGCCTTCATGCATGCCGACAATGGGCGTCACCACAGCCTGGCGCTGGGCGAAGGACCGCAGCCACCATCGGGCTGTATTCATCTGATGCTTGAAATGCCCAATCTGATTGAGGTGGGCAAGGCGCATGACCGGATGAAGGCCCTGGGCTTCCCGGAAAGCGCCTCTATCGGCCAGCACTATAATGACGAGACGGTCGGCTTTTACATGCAGACCCCATCGGGCTTTGACCTTGAAATTGGCTGCGACAGCCTAGTCATCGACCCGGCAAGTTGGGAAGTGACCCAGCATGTCGGGATCAGCATCTGGGGCCATGAATGGGCCTGGCAAAAAGCCATGAAACAGCAGGCAGCAGAATGAACAGCATCAAACAAGCACCCGCGCTCGATAAGCGCATGAGCGCCGCCGAGATGATTGGCCAACTGCGCGATGGCATGACCATCGGCATTGGCGGCTGGGGGCCGCGGCGCAAGCCGATGGCGCTGGTCCGCGAAATCCTGCGCTCCGATCTCAAAGACCTCACCATCGTCTCTTATGGCGGGGCCGATGTCGGCATGTTGTGCGCGGCGGGCAAGGTGAAAAAGCTCGTCTTCGCCTTTGTCAGCCTTGATGCCATTCCGCTTGAACCCTGGTTCCGCAAGGCGCGGGAAGCCGGGCAGATCGAGATTCTCGAACTCGATGAAGGCATGTTTCAATGGGGGCTGAAGGCCGCTGCCTTTGGCCTGCCCTTCCTGCCGACCCGCGTCGGTCTCGGCACCGATCTTGCTGCTTTGGGTGACCTCAAGACAGTGCAGTCGCCTTATGATGACGGCGAAGTGCTGATTGCCATGCCAGCGCTTAAACTCGATGCGGCGCTGATCCACGTCAACCGCAGCGACTGGCGCGGCAATGTCCAGTTGCTTGGCCCTGATCCCTATTATGACGAATGGTTCGCCAAAGCGGCGGAGCGCTGTTTTGTATCATGCGAGGAACTGGTCGACCGGATGGAGGATCATTACCCGGACGATGCCCGTACCAATGTTTTTGAACGCTGCTTTGTCAGCGGCGTCACCCATATCGCTTATGGGGCCCATCCCAGTTCGATGCCGCCTGCCTATGGCTGGGACATGAAGGCGATCAAGGCTTATGCCGACGCCGCTCGCGATCCCGGCGACTGGTCCGCAGTGGCTGATCGCTTTGTCGGCGCCAACGAGGCGGACTATCTTGAATCCTTTGGCGGAAAGGAGGCGGTAGCGGCTCTGGCGCTGCCGATTTTCTGATGACTAGCATTTCCCTTGCAGAGCTTTGCATTTTCGCCTGCTCCGAAGCTTTCCGCACCGATCGCGAACAGATCGCCACCGGTATTGGCCCGATCCCGCGCCTGGGTGCGGGCCTTGCCAAGCTGACCCATTCGCCGGGCCTGATGATGACCGATGGCGAGGCCTATCTGGTCGAACAGCCTGTGCCCATCGGGCCGCGCGGCTATGACGACCGCAAGGCCGCTGGCTATCTGCCCTTCTCGCGCTTTTTCGATAGCGCCGTGTGGACCGGCAACCGCCGCCACGCGATGGTGACGCCCACACAGATCGACCGATTTGGCCAGACCAACCTGTCACAGCTTGGCGGCACGCACAGCCAGCCCAAGACGCAGATGCTGGGCGTGCGCGGTTTTCCGGGCAATTCCATCTATCACGCCAATTCGATGTTCATCCCGGTTCACTCAACCCGGGTCTTCGTCGCGGGCGAAGTCGATATGGTGTCCAGCGCCGGATATAATCCGGCCAAGCGCATTCCGGGCGGCAATTATTCAGGCATCGACCTCAAGCGCATCATCACCAATCTGTGCGTCATGGATTTCGGTGGGCCGGACCACGCATTGCGCGTCACCTCGCTCCATCCCGGCATCAGCTTTGCCGAGGTGCAGCAGCAAACCGGCTTTGACCTGATCGATGCAGTCGAAGGGGAAACGCCCCTGCCCTGTGCCGATGCTTTGGCGATCATCGCCAGCCTTGACCCGCATGGCATCCGGGCGAACGTCATCAAGGATAATCCGCCCGCGAGGAGGGTCTGACAACATGAGCGATCTGGTAGAACCCAAAAAAGTCGACATCGTCTATGAGACCGACGAGCCGGTGCTCTATGAGGTGATCGACGGCGTCGCCTGGGTAACGATGAACCGCCCGTCGTTCAACAATGCGCAAAACGGTCAGATGACTTATGCGCTGGACGACGCTTTTGTGCGAGCGACCAATGACGATGCCGTGAAGTGCATCGTGCTGGCAGGCAATGGCAAGCATTTCTCTGCCGGTCACGATATCGGCACGCCGGGGCGCGACCTGCATCATGAGTTCGACAAAAGGCTGATCCTGCCACCGCATACCAACAAGCCTGCGGCTGAACTGCTCTACACGCGCGAACAGGAACAATATCTGGGTCTATGCCGCCGCTGGCGCGACATCCCCAAGCCGACCATCGCCATGGTACAAGGGGCCTGCATCGCCGGTGGCCTGATGCTGGCATGGGTCTGTGACCTGATTGTCGCATCCGACGACGCCTTTTTCCAAGACCCGGTCAACCCGCTGATGGGCATTCCCGGCGTCGAATATTTTGCCCATGCCTATGAACTGCCGCCGCGTGTCGCCAAAGAATTCCTGCTGCTGGGTGAGCGGATGCCAGCGGGCCGTGCCTATGATTTCGGCATGGTCAACAAGGTGGTCCCGCGCGACGAGTTGCGCGCCGCGACCGAAGCATGGGCCAAAAAACTGGCTGGACAAGGCCGTTTGGGCAATTGGCTGACCAAGCAGGCGGTCAATCATGTCGAGGAACTGCGCGGTAAGCGCAGCGCGATGGACACGGTGTTCCACATGCACCATTTCGCTCATGCCCAGAATGACCTTGTAACCGGCGATTCCATCGGCGGCGTCAGCGGTAAATCTGCTGCGTCAGCCAACAAGCGGGATGGCGGCGCGGCCTGATGACCCACAGTCTCGCCACGGCTTTGACCGAACGGCTGGGTTGCCGTTTGCCGGTAATCCAGACCGCCATGGGCTGGATCGCCAAGCCCGCGCTTGTTGCGGCGACGAGCAATGCGGGGGCCTTTGGCTTTCTGGCGGCAGCGGTGATGACGCCCGATGAAGCCCGCGAGGAAATCGCCCGGCTACGCGATCTGACGCCGCACAATTTTGGTGTGAACTTTCACAGTTTCCAGCCGGGTGCAGCAGAGATTGTCGAGATCATCCTTGCCAACAAGGATCGCGTTAGCGCCGTCAGCTTTGGCCGTGGCCCAGATGCGAAGATGATCGGCCGGTTCCGCGATGCGGGCATCCTGTGCATCCCAACCGTCGGTGCGGTGAAGCACGCTGAAAAGATGGTGCAGCTGGGCTGCGAGATGGTGACAGTCCAAGGCGGCGAAGGCGGCGGCCATACTGGTGCAGTGCCAACCACGGTGCTGTTGCCGCAGGTGCTCGATGCTGTCGATGTGCCGGTTGTCGCCGCTGGCGGTTTTGGCGACGGACGCGGCCTTGCCGCTGCCCTTGCTTATGGTGCGGTCGGCATCGCGATGGGCACGCGCTTTTTGATGACCGCCGAAAGCCCGGTACCGCCTGCGCCCAAGGCCGCTTATGTCAAGGCGGGCACTGGCGACATTGCCGTATCGACCAAGGTCGACGGCATTCCGCAGCGGATGATCCTGAACCCGTTGCTCCGCAGGATTGAAGGCTCTGGCCAAACCGCCATGTGGCTGCGCGCTATTGAGGCGGGGATGGAGATGAAGCGGCAGACCGGCATGAGTTGGGGCCAGGTGATCGCCACTGCGCGCGCCATGACAAGCCATGGCGAAATGCCGCTCGCCCAGGCGATGATGGCTGCCGCCGCGCCGATGATGATCCAGCGGGCGGTGGTTACAGGCGATGCCGATAATGGCTTGATGGCGACTGGCGTGGTCGCCGGACGCCTGAATGACCTACCGACATGTGCCGACCTGCTCGCCCAGATTGAAACCGACGCACATATGCGCATTGGCGCACTTATCAGACAGGAACACAACTGATGCCGATCAGCTGGACCATCACCAACCGCATTGGCGAAATCGTCTTTGACGTGCCGCCGGTCAACGCATTCAACAGCGAAACCTGGATGTCGCTGCCCGACATCATCAGCAATTTGGCCCGCAATCCTGAGGTCAACTGCATCCTCATCCGCGCCGAGGGTCGCGGCTTTTGCGGCGGTGTCGACATCAAGGAGATGCAAGCGCACCCGGAGCGCATCACGATCCTCAATCGCGGCAATTACCTGACGTTCAAGGCCATTCGCGATGCCGAAGTGCCAGTAGTCGTGGCGGTGCACAAATTCGTCATTGGTGGAGGCATCGGCATTTGCGGAGCATCGGACACGATTATCGCCGCCGACGACGCCTATTTCTCGCTTCCCGAGGTGGATCGCGGCGCGATGGGCGGCGCAAGCCACCTCTCGCGTATGCTGCCCTTGCACAAGGTGCGTGCAGCCTTTTTCACCGGCGGCAATATTCCAGCGGCCGAAGCCTATCGGCTGGGTGCCGTGGAAAAGGTGGTTCCCGCAGATCGCTTGCTCGAAGAAGCCCGCGCCTTTTGCGCGATCATTGCCAGCAAATCACGCAAGGCGCTCGTCATCGCCAAGGAGGCGCTGAACGGCCTTGAACCGCGCGATGTTGATCGCGGCTATCGCTGGGAACAGGGTTTCACCCTCGAAATGTATATGCACGAAGACAGCCAGAAAAGCCGCGACGCCTTTGTCGAAAGCGGCACGGCGGCCAAATTCTGATGCAGCTGACCTACACATCTGAACAGCAAGCCTTTCGTGCCGAGATTCGCGCATGGATGGAAGCGCACGTTCCCAAGGAACCGCTGGTGACGCTCGAATGCCGCGAAGGCTTCGATCAGCATGTCGCGTGGGAACGCACGCTGGCTAGCGGCAATTGGGGCATGGTCACCTGGCCTGAGCAATTTGGCGGACGTGGGCTTGATCTCATCCAATGGCTGATCTTTGAGGAAGAATATTTCCGCGCTTGTGGCCCCAATCGCGCCAACCAGAACGGTATCTTCCTGCTCGGCCCGACCATCATGGAATTTGGCACCGAGGAGCAAAAGGCGCGTTTCCTGCCGCCCATGGCGCGCGGCGAGGTCATCTGGGCGCAAGCCTGGTCCGAACCCGGCGCAGGCAGCGACATGGCCGCCATCCAGTCCAAAGCCGTGCGCGATGGCAACCATTATGTGATCAGCGGACAGAAAACGTGGAGCAGCCGCGCCGCTTTCGCCGACTGGGGATTTGGCATTTTTCGCACCGATCCGACCAGCAGCCGCCACAAGGGGCTGACATTCATTCTGTTCGACCTCAACACGCCGGGCATCACCCGCCGCCCGATCCGCCAGCTGCACGGCGATACCGGCTTTGCCGAACTGTTCTTTGACGAGGTGCGAGTGCCGGTGGAAAATTGTCTGGCCGGTGAAGGTCAGGGCTGGAATGTCGCCATGGCCACAGCAGGATTTGAACGCGGCCTGATGCTGCGGTCTCCCGGTCGCTTTCAGGCCACCGCCAAGCGACTGGTCGAACTCTATCGCCAGCATGCCGATCAGGCCGCACCGTCCGCGCGTGAAGCGGTTGTGCAGGCATGGGGCGCGGCTCAGGCCTATGCTTATAACACCTATGCCGTTGCCGCGAAGATCATGGCGGGCGGCAAGATCGGCGCCGAAGCCAGCCTCAACAAGATTTTCTGGTCAGAGCTCGACCGCGCCATGCACCGCACTGCCATGCAGCTGCTGGGCGCATCGGCCGAACTGAAACGGTTCGACGATGGCCGCATCAACCAGTGGCTCGAAGGCTATATCTTCTCGCTCTCCGGCCCGATCTATGCCGGTTCGAACGAGGTACAGCGCAACATTACCGCCGAGCGCCTGCTTGGCCTGCCGCGCGTGGGAGCAGGTTGATGGACTTTCGTTTCACCGACGATCAACTGATGCTGGCAGACAGTGTCCGCGATTATCTTGCCGGAACCCATGGCCCAGAGGTGCTGCGGCGGCTTGATCAGGATGGCAATCGCGATCCCGCCATCTGGCAGGGTCTGGTCGATATGGGGCTAACCGGCCTGCTCGTGCCCGAAGCGAAAGGCGGCCTTGGCATGGGCCTGGTCGAAGCGGCGCTGATCGCTGCCGAATGCGGGCGCGCCTGCCTTGCCGAACCGTTGGTCGATTCCGCATTCGTCGCTGTACCTTGGCTGGTTTCAAAGGGTGAGGTCAGCAACCTCCATGTGATCGCTGACGGCTCACAGCGTCCCATTCCTGCCCATGCCATCAATGGCTGGGTGAGTGATGGGGATGGCGAGCCACTTGCCAGCGTTGACCCGCTACGCAACCTGTCACGCGATCAAAAGCCATTGTCGGACGATCCGCATCTGCTCAATCTCGGTGCTTTGATGAGCGCGGCTCAGCTTGTCGGCCTTGCCGATGCCATGCTGCAACAGGCTGTCGATTATGCCAAGGTCCGCACCCAATTCGGCCAGCCAGTCGGGGCCTTTCAGGGCCTGAAGCATCAGCTTGCGACCTGCGCCGTCGCCATCGAATTTGCCAAGCCGGTTGTTTGGCGCGCGGCGCAAGCGATGCAGGTGGGCATCGACAGCGCGCCCGTTCATGTCAGCCACGCCAAGCTCGCCGCGACCGACGCCGCCATCCAGACCGCAGAGACCGCGATCCAGGTGCATGGCGCGATGGGCTATACCTATGAGGTGGATTTGCACTTCTGGATGAAGCGCAGCTGGGCGCTAGCCGGAGCATGGGGCGACCGCGCTTTCCATTATCACCGCATCGACGCAGCCGTGCTGGGCGGAACGCTCGCCATCGGCCCCGAACACACATTCGCCTGAGGAAATCACTATGGCACAAGCCTATATCATCGACGCTGTCCGCACACCCATTGGCCGCAAAAAGGGCAGCCTTGCCGGTGTTCATCCCGCAGATCTTGGCGCGCACCCGATCAAGGCGCTGGTCGAGCGCACGGGTATTGACGCCAACGCGGTGGATGATGTCGTCTGGGGATGTTGCGATACCATTGGCCCGCAGGCGGGTGACATTGGCCGCACCGTCTGGCTGGTTGCTGGACTGCCACAACATGTGCCCGGCACAACCATCGACCGTCAGTGCGGATCATCGCAGCAGGCGGTGCATTTCGCCGCGCAGGGCGTCATGTCAGGGACGCAAGATCTTGTCGTCGCCGGTGGGTCGCAGGCGATGAACGCCATCCCCATTTCGGCTGCGATGCTGGCGGCGGAACCCTATGGCTTTTCCAACCCGTTCAACACCTCGCCCGGCTGGGTCGCGCGCTATGGCGACGGTATCCTCAACCAGATCAATTCGGCGGAAATGATCGCCCAGAAATGGGGCCTGTCGCGCGAAGCGATGGAAGCTTTTGCCGTTGCCTCGCACCAGCTGGCACAGCATGCGGCCGAAAATGGCTGGTTCGCCAAGGAAATCGCGCCGATGGCCGAACTCGCCGCGGACGAGACGATCCGCCCGCAAACCTCGCTTGAAGGCTTGGCCGGATTGCGCACTGTACAGGAAGGCGGCATCATCACCGCCGGTATTTCCAGCCAGAATTGCGACGGTGCCGCCGCTTTGCTGATCGCGTCGGAACAAGCGGTCAAGGATCATGGCCTAAAGCCCCGCGCGCGCATCCACCACATATCGGTTCGCGCTGATGATCCGGTGTGGATGCTGACCGCGCCGATACCCGCCACCGAACATGCCCTGAAAAAAGCGGGCATGACCGTTGCCGATATCGACCTGTTCGAATGCAACGAAGCCTTTGCCTCGGTGCCGATGGCATGGATGAAACAGCTCGGCATCCCGCATGAAAAGGTCAATGTCTGCGGCGGGGCCATCGCGCTCGGCCACCCGCTCGGTGCCACCGGTGCGCGATTGATGACGACGTTGCTCAACGCCCTTGAACGCACTGGCGGTCGCTATGGCCTGCAAACCATGTGCGAAGGCGGTGGTCAGGCCAATGTGACGATCATCGAGCGGCTGTGATGTCTTCCGATCCAGCTTTTGCCATACCCAATCTGCTCTATCGCTATGCGATGCTCTTCGACGATGGAGACCTGGCTGGTGCCGCCGCTTTGTTCGATCACGGACATGTCGTGACCGGTGGGCAGCGTATCGCTGGGGCCGACCGCATAGTCGCCATGTGGCAAAGCTGGGTCCGCCTATATGATGGTCGTCCGCGCACACGCCACATCACCACCAATCCAATCATCGATCTGGCGACTGACTCGCTTAGTGCTCGCTGCCAATCGCAATGGACAGTCATTCAGGCCGCAATGGGCTTCCCGCTGCAGGTCGTCGCCACTGGCCGCTATGATGACCGTTTCGCGGTAATTAACGGCGTCTGGCATTTCACCGAACGGCACTATGTCGGCACCGATCTGGTCGGCGACACCAGTGCCCACCTCATTAGACAATTGGCCGAGGGATAATTACCATCATGGGAATCTGCGATAATCGCACTGTCATCATCACCGGCGCCGCGCGTGGCCTTGGCCGTGCCTATGCACTGGCCTTCGCTGCCGAAGGGGCCAATATTGTGGTCAACGATATCGGCACGTCGCTGAACGGCGAAGGGCGCGATACCAGCGCCGCCGACGCCGTTGTGGCTGAAATCAAAGCTGCCGGTGGCCAGGCTATCGCCAATTATGAGGACATCACTGATTGGGACGGGGCCAAACGCATTGTTGATGCCGCTGTGGCCGCTTTTGGTGACCTGCACGTTGTCGTCAACAATGCCGGGATTGTTCGCGACCGGATGTTTGTGTCTGCTACGCTGGAAGAATGGGATGCGACCATGCATGTCCATTTGCGCGGCCATTTCTGCCTGTCGCGCCATGCCGTTGATTATTGGCGTGCAAAGCAAAAGGCCGGGATAAATCCTGACGCCCGCATCATCAACACCTCGTCGGGTGCTGGCCTGCAAGGGTCAATCGCACAGGCGGCCTATTCGACGGCAAAGGGCGGCATTGCGTCATTGACGCTGGTTCAGGCGGCTGAACTTGGCCGTTATGGCATCACCGCCAACGCTCTTGCCCCTTCCGCGCGCACCCGCATGACCGAACAGGCCTTTGCCGACAAAATGGCGACCGAAGGGCAGGTGTTCGATGTGATGGACCCGGCCAATATCGCCCCCACCGTTGTGTGGCTTGGCTCTGCGCAATCCGCGCATGTGACCGGCTGCGTCTTTGAACTCGAAGGCGGCAAGATCATGATCGAGGATGGCTGGCGCGAAGGCCCGGCTGTGGACAGCGGAGCACAATGGAACCCGGCAGATGTTGGCGCAGCCGTCGACGGCTTGCTGGCGGCCCGCATCTCGCCGCGCAAAGTATGGGGGACCGCCTGATGGAATTCACCTTCACTGACGAACAGGGGATGATCGCCGAAACGGCGCGCGCCTTTTTCCAGGAAAACGCCACATCGGACCGCACCCGTATTGCTATGGCTGTGAGCGGACGCGATGCTGGTATTGATCGGGCGTTATGGTCGGCCTTTTGCAACGATCTTGGCCTTGCCGGTGTCGGCATTTCCGAAGAGCGTGGCGGCGCTGGTCTTGGCCTTGTCGAGCTTGCCATCATTGCCGAAGCGGCGGGGGCAACCGTGGCTGCCTTGCCGATGCTGGGCAGCCTCGTCCTCTCGGCCCGCGCCATCGCCATGGGCGGCTCTGCGGCGCAGCGCGACGCCTATCTGCCCGCCCTGCTATCAGGAGAGAGCATCGCCGCCTATGTCCATGATGCCCAATTGATCGCCAACGCGGATATGTTGACTGGCAGTGCTGGCTTTGTCGCCCATGGC
>JBGSTI010000096.1:0-20693 GCA_041736605.1 Sphingomonadaceae bacterium | reverse complement strand
GTGCTGGGCCTGCCCGATAATGCCACGCCGCACGCCCTGCGCCACAGCTTTGCCACGCATCTGTTGGCAGCGGGGGCAGACCTTCGCAGCTTGCAGGAATTGCTGGGCCATGCCAGCCTCAGTTCTACGCAAATCTATACCCGCGTTGACGCCGCGACGTTGCTCGATGTCTATCGTCACGCCCATCCCCGCGCCGGCAAATAGGGCATTTAAGTGTGCGATTAAGCTTGCCCAACTCTGGATGACATGACACCAAAGACGGCAACCAAATTGGGCGGCTGGCGGAACCTAAATCCCTGCCAATGGCTTATATAAGACATCATAGGAGACAGAATCATGCGCGAACATCTGAAACATTTCATCGGTGGCCAGTGGGTCGAAAGCGATGGCGGCAGCCGCTATGACGTGATCAATCCCGCCACAGAAACCGCGTGCGCCGTCATCACGATGGGCACCGCCGCCGATGTCGATAAGGCCGTGGCCGCCGCCCGCGCCGCCTTCCCCGCCTTTGCCGCGACCAGCGTAGATGATCGCATGGCGCTGCTGGATCGGATAACCCAAGCCTATATGGCACGCATGCCCGAAATCGCCGCATCCATCAGTGATGAAATGGGCGCGCCCATCGGTTTCGCCAACGCGGCGCAGGCCCCTGCTGGCCTGGGTCATTTCATGACCGCTCGCAAGGCTTTGGAAGAATTCAGCTTTTCTGAAGAGGTCGGTGGCGCATTGGTGGTGCATGAAGCCATTGGCGTTGTGGGCATGATCACCCCGTGGAACTGGCCGATCAATCAGATCGCGGCAAAGGTCGCGGCGTGCATTGCGGCGGGCAACACGATGGTGCTGAAACCGTCCGAAGAATGCCCGACCAATGCGGTCATTCTAACTGAAGTGATGCAGGAAGCGGGCGTGCCTGCGGGCGTGTTCAATCTGGTGCTGGGCGATGGTCCCGTGGTGGGCAATGCCATTGCCAAACATGCCGATATCGACATGGTCAGCTTTACCGGATCGACCCGCGCGGGCATCATGGTGGCCGAAGCCGCTGCCCCCACGGTGAAGCGCGTCCATCAGGAACTGGGCGGCAAGGCCCCCAATCTGGTGCTCGAAGGCGCTGATCTGGCCGCGATGCTGCCTGCTACAGTGGGCGGTGTGATGGCCAATTCGGGCCAAAGCTGCATCGCCCCCACCCGCGTGCTGGCCCCCAAGGCTGATAAGGCCAATGTTGATGCAGCGGTAACGTCGATTGTCCGCGCAACCACGGTCGGCAACCCGGCCGAAATGGGAACGCATATCGGCCCGCTGGTCAACAAGGCACAATTTGAAAAGGTGCAGGAACTGATCCAGTCGGCTATTGACGAAGGTGCAACCCTTTTGTGCGGTGGCCCCGGCCTGCCCGATGGCATGAACCAGGGCTATTATGTGCGCCCCACGGCGCTCACCGACGTGACGCCCGACATGCGCATCTATCGCGAGGAAACATTCGGCCCGGTGGTGACCATCTCTACCTATGACAGTATCGACCAAGGCGTCGAGATGGCCAATGACACCGAATATGGCCTGTCTGCCACAGTCACCGGCCCTGCCGATGCGGCCAAGCAAGTGGTTGGCAAATTGCGCGCCGGTCTGGTCACCGTCAATGGCTGGTCAGGCGGGCAGATGACGCCATTTGGTGGCTATAAAAAGTCAGGCAATGGCCGCGAGTTTGGCAAATATGGCATTGCCGAGTTCATGGAATATAAGACGATTACAGGCATCTGATTGGCCGGAACGTTAAGAGTGAAAAGGGGCGGTGGAGCAATCTGCCGCCCCCTTTTTTCGTCATTAATGGCCGCCAATCGTAAACTGACCCACCACCTCACCGCACCACGCTTGAAGCCCTTCGCAATTCAGCTAAGCTTAAGCCAAGGAACCGCACCAAAACAGCGATTTGCAAACCAATGCGGCCTGAAGCGGCCATGAGGAATTGACATTTGACCCTATCGGCCACCGCTCTTGCCCTGATGTTTACCGCCGCGCCCGTCATGCCCAGTGCCGCCGCTGCCTTGCCGCAAATCGATCCGCAATTGGCCACGATGGCACAGGCCGATACGCTGGCGGTGTTGACCCGCGCCAATCAGCCCGTGATGCTGGCAATGACCACCGATCCCGCCGTGCTGGCCAATCCGGTGCCCGAAACAGCCCAACCCTATACAGCCGATACGCCAACGGTGACGCCAAATGCCGCAGAGCCGGTTGCCGCGCCCGATCTGACTGCTGATCCCATCCTTGCCGACCCGGCAACCGAGCAACCCTATGATCCTGCCCTGGATCAGGGCATCACCGTATCGGGCAAAGTGCAGGGCACGCCGGGCGATCCCATCGAGAAACTGAACGCCGAAAGCTTTGCCATTGTACAGTCCATGGACCGCAATTTCGTGGAGCCCGCCGCCACGGTCTATAAGGGCGTGTTGCCAAAGCCCGTGCGCAGCGGCCTGCGCAATTTTCTGCGCAATCTGGAACAGCCGGTCATTTTCCTGAATTTCGTGCTGCAATTGAAACCGCGCAGCGCCCTGAAAACCGCAGGGCGGTTTGCGATCAATTCCACCATTGGCATTGGCGGCCTGATCGATGTGGCCAAGGACAAGCCGTTTAACCTGCCCTATCGCCCTAATGGCTTTGCCAACACCTTGGGCTATTATGGCGTGAAACCGGGCGCCTATATGTATCTGCCGCTGATCGGGCCGACCACAACGCGCGATCTGGTGGGCACGGTGATTGATCGGGCGATGGTTCCCTTCATCATCGGACCGCCGCTCAACAAGCCGCCCTATGCGATTGGATCGGGCGTGGTCCGATCGCTCGATTACCGGGTTGAGTTTGATGACACGCTGCGCGCGCTCAATCAGGATTCAGCCGATCCCTATGCGGCCACGCGCGATTTCTATCTGGCCATGCGCCAATCCGAAATCGATGCGTTGAAAGGCATCACTCCGGCGCGCGATGCTGCCGCCGTCTGGGGCCGCAACCAGTGCAGCCGCTTTAGAACCGATGGTTGGCAGGCCTGGGTCAATGCGATGCCTGGCCCCGATGCCCGGCCTGCGCTACACGTTACTGGCTCAGGCTATCCCAAGGGGCCGCGCTGGAAAGTGCGGCTGGAACTGGGGCCGGTTACCAAGGCTTCGCCGCCAGACCAGATCGTCGATCTGATTGCGGTGCGCGATGCCGATGGCCAATTGGCGGCCAGCGTCAACCAGCCAATCGACGCGGCGTTTCCGGCCACTTTGCCCGAATATGGCAAGGTCATCATCCGTTGCGGTGACAAATTGATCGCGCAGGTCGATGTGCAAGTGGTGCAATAGGGAACGCTTATCGCCATTGCAGCGTAGTCTTTTGTGAAAACTTGGCCCCGTCCAAGCCCACCACAGGAGACGTGTCATGCATCATGAAGGCGACAAGACCATTGTCAGCACCGAAGAAGCCAGCGGCGGCGTGAAGCCGCATGTTATGCGCTATGTGCTGGCCATATCGCTGGGCCTGGCCATCGTAGCCATGTCGGCCGCATGGATTACCGGCGCGATTGCGACGTAATTCTATGTAATTCGTCATTGCGAGCGGAGCGAAGCAATCCAGTGCGACGCAGGACTGTCCAGCATAATGCAGAACTGGATTGCCGCGCTTCGCTCGCTATGACGCACAATTTAATTCAGCCCTCGGCCTCACGCTCAAACGCGGCCTCGCCGCCCAGACGCGCGGCCAGTTTGCCCAGCCAGATCAGCACCAGCACGGCGATGACAGTGGCAATAATCGCATAGGCATATAGGCCGACCAGATTGTCCCCCAGATTAAGCAACGCCAAGGTGGCCTTGATCGCCTCGTTCCACGCCAGCGCCGCCACCAGGCCCAGGCTGGCCGATGCCAGCGCAATCATGGTTTGCACAAAGGCTTTCGGATTGGTCATGTCATGCTCCCAAAATTCAGGTTAATTCCCGGTCCGGGTTGCTATGTCGGCGCAAAATCGTCAAGCCAACTGCACACACTTTTGGGGGATTTTGGCCATGGCCGATAATGAAGATTATGTATTCGATGAGGAAAGCGGCGAATGGCTGCCCGCCAGCGAAGTGGCGGCACGCGCCGAAGCCGCACTCGCTGGCCCCGAAGTGCGCGACGCCGTGGGTAATGTGCTGGCCGATGGCGACAGCGTCACCCTGATAAAGGATCTGACCGTCAAGGGCGCAGGCCAGACGCTGAAACAAGGCACAGTGATCAAATCGATCCGACTGACCGGCGATGCGCAGGAAATCGACTGCCGCTTTGACGGGATCAAAGGCCTGGTGCTGCGCGCCGAATTTGTGCGCAAGCGGTGATGCAGCGCGCAGCTTTTCTGGGGATTGGCCTTGCCGTATCGTTGAGCGGCTGCGCGACGCCCCCTGCCCCGGACGCACAAGGCCCGTTCTTTGCCCGATTGACCAGCCTGTGCGGGCAAAGCTTTGCCGGGCGCATGGTCAGCAATGAGGCCGCCGATGCCGATATGGCGGGAGCGGACATGATTGCGTATGTCGCCTATTGTGACGAACGCGAAATCCGCATTCCCTTTCATGTCGTCAAAGCGGATGGCAGCTGGGACCGATCACGCACCTGGATCATCACCCGCACGCCCACAGGGTTGCGGTTGAAACACGACCATCGGCATGCGGATGGCAGCCCTGACGCCGTGACCTTTTATGGCGGCGATACCCAAACCCCCGGAACCATATCGCGGCAGGAATTTGCCGTGGATGCCGAAAGCATCGCCCTGTTCCAGCGCACTGGCTTGCCCAAATCCGTGACGAATGTGTGGGCGATGGAGATCAGTGACCGGAATGATCTCAAGCCCGTTCTGGCCTATGAATTGCGGCGCAGTGGCACCAACACCCGGTTCTTTCGCGTTGAATTTGATTTTAACGGCGCTGCCCCTGTGCCGCCACCAGCTTGGGGACAAGAGCCAGACTGATGCTGTCTGATCCGCTGTTCTGGATCGCCGCGATCCTATCGGTGACGTTGGTGGGATTGGCCAAGGGCGGCTTTGCCGGGTTGGGCGCGCTGGCGACCCCAATACTGGCGCTGGCCGTTGCGCCGACGACAGCGGCGGCGATCCTGCTGCCCATCCTGATCGTGCAAGACGCCATCAGCGTCTGGTCATTCCGCAAGACGTTTATGCCGCGTATCCTGTATTGGATGCTGCCCGGCGCGGTCATAGGCATTGCCCTGGGCTATGGCTTTGCAGCCACATTATCGACCAATGCAGTGATGGCCGCTTTGGGCCTGATTACGCTGGTGTTCGGGCTATACCGGCTGTGGCTGGAACGCGGTGGCCGGGTGGCGGCAGCTGGCAATTCTACTGGCTGGATCGGCAGTCTGTTTGGCGTAACGGCTGGCTTTACCAGCCAGATTGCCCATGCCGGTGGCCCACCCTTTCAAATGTGGGTGACACCGCAAAAGCTGCCACATGAACATTTCGTTGGCACCAGCTCGATCTTTTTCGCTGTGGTCAATCTGGTCAAACTGCCCGCCTATCTGGCGCTGGGTGAATTTACCCGGCCCGCGATGACCGCGGCGGCGGCTTTGGTGCCACTAGCCATTATCAGCACGCTGGCGGGTGTGTGGCTGATCCGCCGGATCGACGCCGCGAAATTTTATACCATCATCTATTGGCTGATGGTTGTGCTGGGCGGAAAGCTGATCTTCGACGCGCTGTGATGCGCGCACCTATGGCAGTGCTGGGCTAAAGGCCTGATGCTCATCAGCATTTATGAGTTCACGGCCTAATACACCCGCTCCAGCAGCCACATCGAAGCAATTGCGCCGATGACATAGCTTGCGCCTTTGATGGCCGTTGACGTCCAGCCCGGTCGCAGTCGTCGCAATGTCCATAGCAGCGCCAGCGTTGCTGCAACGATCAGCAGCTGCCCTGCCTCAACGCCCAGATTGAACGTCAGCAAGGCGGTTGGCACATCACTTTCCGGCAGGCCGATTTCCTTCAAGGCGCCTGCAAAACCAAAGCCATGTAACAGGCCAAACAGAAAGGCGACTACCCAAGGCACCCGCTAAGACAGCCGCGGCTCACCTTCCTTTTTCTTGACGATCTCTACCGCCAGAAAGACGATGGACAGCGCGATGATAGCCTCTACCGGGCGCTGCGGCAGCCCCAGAAAGCCGAGTGTCGTGCCGATCAGGGTGATGGAATGCGCCACGGTGAACGCGGTCACTGCAATCGCAATCGTGCGAAATCCTGTAAGCAGCAGCACCAAAGCCACCACGAACAACAGGTGATCATAGCCGAACACGATATGTTCGACACCAATGACAAAATAGGTCCGCGCAACCTGCCAGCCATCGGGCTTGGCAGCAATTTCTACCATTGGTTCAGTGGCGGTCAGGCGCAGGGCCTGGACCGGGCGACCGAGTGGCGCAACACGCACCAGCACATCGGTAGTCGCAGCAGAGAAGTTCGACAGGCCGATTTCATGCCCCGCCACCGGGCCAGCACAAGTGACGGCGAACGTGGAGATCACCGCCATCTCGCCCAAAACCCGCTGCGGATCGCCCTTGGCTGTGCATCCTTTGGGCAGGATGGGCTGGGTGGCGGGCGTCACGCCGCCGCGCATCGGGGCCTTCCATACCAGCGTCCAATCGGCATCTGTTTTCTGCGTAAATTCCAGATAGCCGGGGCGCAACTCATCGGCGCGGGCGGGTTGCACCATCAGGAACAGCATGGCCAAAGCCAGCCAGGTAAAGCGCATCACGGCTGGGCAATCCGGATCGTATAGCTATCCAGCAACGCCTGATATGCCTTGGCCTCGCGAACTTTGACCGTTTGGGCACGCCAATCATTTTCAAGCCGTTGCCGCACATCCTTCAGGCTGGGCTTCGCGCTGGCCTGAACCGCGCGAATACGCACCAGATGCAACCCGAAACCCGATGCCACCGGGCCAGACCATGGCCCCGGCTTTATCCCGGCAAGCGCAGCGGCAAAGTCTTCGCCAAAATCGGCAGCAATCCGCGCGCGATCCACATCATTCGGGCTACGCGGCAGGGAAATGGCATCGCCCTGGTTCTGCCAATCGGCACCCTTGCCCAGTGCGCCCAATATCTGCTTTGCCCGCAATGCGGCGGCATCCGCATCCTCTGCCGTCAGATAGATCTGATCAAAACTATAGCGCGCATCGGCGGCATAGGCCTGTGGGTTTTTGTCGAGCATGGCTTGCAGAACCGCGTCGCTGGGCGTCGCATTCTCCAACTCTGAACTGGTGAGAAACTCCATCTTGGATCGGATGCGGCGGCGGATGATGGTATCATCCTGATCAAGCCCAAGCCGCAGCCCTTCGCGATAATAGATTTCTTCCTTGATGAAATCACGGATCAGTCCGTCGATCTCTTGCTGCGTTGGCGGGCGCTGCCAGGTTTGCGCCCAGTTGGCCGCCAGTCGTTCAACCTGCTGCTCGGTAATCGTGATAGTGCGGCTTTCCGGATCAACGGCATCGCCGCGCCACGCGAAAAACACGAACAGAGCCAGCCCTGCCAGCAGGAAATGGACCAACGGTTCTTTCAACGCCGCGCGCCATTTCAAACGCAAACTCATGATCGCTATTTCGCACCCACCCAAATGGGCGAGGTATAGGCCCGTTCTTGATCCTTCAGCTTTGCGCCAGCAGGAGGCTGCACTTTGAATCGCACAGCATCATAGGCGACCCAGCGCGGGGTCGGAATTTCCAGCACGCGCGCGTAATAAAACGCCCTTTGCCCCTTTTTATAGTCTGGATCGCGCCACACAGTGCGCAATTCGGGCGCACCGATGCTGTTGGTATAGGTGGCTGTGGTCAGGTCCACGGTGTCGCCGACAGGGGTCAACCTGCCCTTTACGAGCTTGCGTGTTTTGGGCGCGCTCCACACGATATCATAGATTTTTTCATGGGTGTGGCCCTTGGCATCGATCCAGCCTTTGACGATCTGAACCCGGTCCAGATTGGCCCCCATCGGGTCTTTCAGCGCCTGCACGATAAAGCTTGGCACGCCCTTGCCTGCCGCCAGATTGCCACCCATTGGCACACCCTTGGCATAGGCCGTCTTTACCCAATTGCCCGAAAAGGCCGAGGATGTGAAATTCCATCCCGCAAACAGCCGCACAGACATGCGCGGGCCCGTGGTTGCATAGACTTCACGGCGCATCATGGCGTCGAAAATCGCCTCGCGCGTATTGGCTTTGGCCCATACTGCCGCCAGCCCGCCCGCCAGATATTGATGGCCGATCCGCGACTGGGCAATGCCCGGATTGACGATGGTGTTCATCCGGTCTGGATTGGGCTCATCATTGGAGAATTTGCCGAAGAAATTATCCTCGTCCGCCGTTGCCAGCCCGGTATGCGTGTCGGTGGACCCGATCATGCCAAACGCATAGGGATTGGCGCCGGTGCGCTGTTCGATCAGCAGCCCGCGTTTCAAGGCCTCACGCGCATATTCACCGCCAAACATTTCGGGGCTTTTCGTGGCAGACAGCGGCGCATTGCCATTTTCCCAGCCCGCATCGCCATAATCGGCAAATTCATCATTGCGCGACAGATAGGGATGGCTCTCGCTATCCCCTTTGAATTGCGTGACTTCGACCAGAGGCTCGCGCGCGGCGCGGCGGCGGGCCTGCTCGGCTGACATCGGTCCGCCATCGGGGCCAGTCATCGCAAACATCACGCCGTTCGACAGATTGGGATTGTGCGGAATGGCCAGCAACTGGCCGCCGCTGGCCTTTTCATAGGCCTCCATGAAATCCCAAAGCGGTTCCGGCCCCTTATTGCCATTGGATGGAAACGGCAGCACGGTGCGCGCCTTATCGGCCCCATCGCGGAAAATCACATTGCGGTGGAGCGAATTGCCCTTGATCGCCAATGAAAATTCAAAGCCATGCAGCGCCGTGAATTTGCCCGGTTCATTATAACGTTCAACCGACTCAATCTGGGCATCCCAGATGCGCCGCGTCATTGCTGCCACCCGGTCCGGCCGGATCAGGTCTTTCGGGATATTGCCCGATTGGAATGACGCAATAATCTCGCGTGTAACGCTATAGGCTTCTTTCCGGTCACCATGCAGCATGTTGCGCCAGCGTTTGAGCACCGGATCGGCCAGATCAGCCTCTGGCGTATTATACAGATCGGTGGTCACGCCGATGGCATCGCTGTGATCGGCAATCACCAGAAAATCGAGCGGGCGTGACAGCTTGGCCGGTATCCCGCTAGAACTCATCACTTCTTCGCCGCGCGCAAAGCGAAGCGCCTCGTTGGGCGATAGGCGATTGCCCGCGCCAAAGGCATCAAAGCTGTTGGTGGTGTGCAAGTGCGTATCGCCAAATAGCGGGCGTTCGGGATAGGCGCTGTCCGCCACCAAAGCCACTGGCTCTGCAGCCTGTGCAGGCGCTTCCGCGCGCGGCATGGCAAGCGCCAGCGCCGCTATAGCCAACCCAGCCCCACCCGAAAATAGCAGCGATTTTTTCATGGCATTTTCCTCACCACCGGCGGCACATAGCTTTGATCGATCAGATCCTGCCCCGGCAGATAGGCCCGCAGGAAAAGGTTGAACTTGCCCTTGGGAATGGGCAGCCAATTGCCCATCAACTTACGGTCCGGGGCATCGGCCTGAAGGTAAAGCGTCAGGCCGCCATCCTTGTCATATTTCATCTCACGATCAACGCTGCCGCGCGAGTATCGACCCAGCGGATTATCGACCAGATCATACATCTCGTCATAGACAACCAGCGACCAGAATGTCTTGGCCTCAGGCAATTGCCTCGGTTCGAAACGGATCGTGTATCGCCCCGTGCTACCATCCAGAAACTGCCCGTCGCCATCATGATGCGCGCGCAATTTCACAACTTCTTCGATATGATGCTCTTGCATCCCCGAATAGCTTTGCGTGGCAGAGCGGGTCAGCAGATCATGCGTCTGTGCCGTGCGGCCCCAGGCCATATTGCCATAGGCCCATTGATTGACAATCTTGGTATTGCCGCCTGCCACTGACACTTGCTTCAAAAAAGCCAGGCCATCCACCATCGCGCGTTGCAGCCCTTTGCGCGTCGCCGGGTCAAGCGCCGAAAAATCTGATGATTGCCCCGGCCCCAGGCCAACACTGGCCATCATCGCCACAAACGCTGCGTCCCTGGCTGGTGGCGGATTTTCGGTCATCCCGCGATTAAGGCTGGCGAAAAACGGCAAGGCGCTGGTCGGCGGTGCCGGATCAAGCACATCACGGTCCGTTTCAGGCGTCGTGTCGCCGCTTTGCCATTTAGACAGCGTTGCCATGGCCACGCCATCCTGCACCTTGTGCGATGCGCTCAACACCTTTCGATCAAGAATGGCTGTGCGCAGCAGCAACAGGCCAGTGCCGTTCGGCGCGCTGATGACTGAATCAATCCCTGCGGGCATTTCGCCCTGCCAATCGGCACTGACCAGCAGATGCTTGCCCGCCTTGCCGCCCGTCGCGCGGGTGCCAAGATAGGCGAAGATGTCCGAATACATCTCCATGAACTGGACGCTGTAATACAGATCGGGTGACGCCGGGACAGTGAGCACCACCGGTTCCTTGCGCACATCAAACCACGCGGCGGAATAGAGCAGATCGGGTGTCACCGAACTGTGCAGCTTGTCTGTTGCATCAGAGGCGCGGCGCGAATGAAACCAGGTGTTCAGCGGCATATCAGCCTGCCCCATGGGCTTTTCGATCATGCCGTATCGCGCGGTCATATTCTTGACCACCGGATAGCCATAGATGATCGCCTGCATGCCGACCGTATAGGCATAGGTTTCGCGCCAGTCAGCGGGGGCTTCCTGCGTGGCTGGCGGCGTTGCCTGCGCCGCCAATGGCATGGGTGTCATTGCCAGCAAAGCCGCAATGATGATACGCATCCTGTGCGCCATAGTCCCTCTCCCGCTTATCATTATCCCATGCCTTCGGGCATAGGTTCGTGCGGTAACTTGCCAGCCCTGAAGCCGCCGTCAATGACAATCGACGTGGTGCATCCGATGCCGGTATATTAGAAAGGATTGATGGCGCGTTCTTAAGGCAGCAGGGACCGGCTGGTTCTCAATGTATTGAAGGGCGGAAGCGCAAGGTACGGTTCGATGACAAGGCCCTTGTCACCATCCTATCAGTCACCAATCCATATCCGGTGTGAATCGATCCGAAATTGTGTCAGCGCGCGCCATGCTTCGCACCGGGCGGCGGCCTCTATGCGGAATGCCTCATGCGCTTGGCGTTCGGCAAAGAGCACGTCGCTAAGGTCAATAGCACCCAGTTCATAGCCGCGTCGGACCTTTAGCAAAGCGGCGGCTTGGGCATCCAGCATGGCCCGCGATTTTTGCCATGCGGAATAGCGGAAGCTGGCCTCTGCGCGGTCGGCGTCGGCCATTTCCTCGACCGAGCGGCGCACGGCGGCGGAATCGGCCCATGCGGCAATGGCGTCCGACCCAGCGCCTGCCGTCACAGCTTTGCGATGGCCACCGCCCAAGGGCCAGCTGACCACCAGCCCCATGCCCTTTTCTTCCCCACCGCGTTCGGTGAACAATCGCACGCCTGCGCTGGGATCGGCACGCTCGTCCTTTTTATACCGCAGGGCCAACCGGTCGCGCCGGTTGGCCTCTGCCTCTGCCGCCGCGATTTCGTGGCTGTTGGCGATCACTTCCTCGCGCATGGCATCAAGTTCACCCTCGGCCAGCACTGGCGCGGGCACATTGGGAACCTCAAACGGCAAAGGCAGATCGGGGAATTGCGCATGAAGCCGCGCGCGGGCAACATCGGCGCGCCCTGCGCTGTCCTGCGCCACCATGCGGGCAAGGCCCAAAGCCGCCTCGGTCTGATCCGCCTCTAACGGCGCGGCATCGCGCAATTGCACGCGGCGTTGGACGGCTTTCAGCGTCGCCTCCAAATTCGCCACCGCTTGGGCATCGACGCGCGCCTCTGCATTGGCGGTCATCCAGCCCCAATAGAGTTGGTTGAGCGTAAGTGCGGCCTGATGCTTGGCATCCTCCGCGTTGTTATCCGCCGCCATAATGCCATAGTCACCGATTTGGCCATCCAGCGCGGCCTTGCCGGGCAAACGGAACGGGCGGGTGATGGTCACGTCAAATTCGTTGAATGACGGTCCCGCCGTCACATCACGGCGCATATAGCTGCCCCCGACGGTCACCTCATGCGGTCCTTTGCGAAGCGCTTCCGCGCCAGCCTCCGCCGAACCAACGCGCGCACGGGCGGCCAGAACGCTGGGATGATTGTCAAGCACGCCAGACACGACTGCCTCATCGGGCAAGGGCGAAAGCATCCCCTCTTGCGCCACCGCCGTCACGGGGATGAGGGGAAGAATGAGCAACGCAAGACGGAGGTTTAGACGCATCGGTTTCATTTCTCTCATGCCGCCGGATGGGCGAGGTCGCCCGCGTCCCGTTCCGCCCTGCTCTCGCCAAAACGTTCGTAGAGCATCGGCAACAGGATGAGCGTCAATATAGTGGCGCTGACCAATCCGCCGATGACAACAATGGCGAGCGGGCGTTGGATTTCCGACCCCGGACCAGTTGCGAACAGCAATGGCACAAGGCCGAAAGCACAAATGGTCGCGGTCATCAACACGGGCCGCAATCGCCGTTCCGCGCCGCGCCTTACGGCCTGTGCCAACGGCATGCCTTGTTCGCGCAATTGCCGGAAATAGCTGACCATGACGAGGCCGTTGAGCACCGCAATGCCCAGCAACGCGATAAACCCGACCGATGCAGGCACCGACAAATACTCGCCCGACAGTGCCAGAGCGACGATGCCGCCGACCATCGCAAACGGGATATTGGCGAGGATGAGCATGGACGCGCGCACCGAACCCAATGTCGAAAACAGCACAACGAAAATCAGCACAAGCGCAACGGGCAGAACGATGGCCAACCGCTGCGACGCGCGTTGCTGGTTCTCGAACTGCCCGCCCCACACAATGCGATAGCCGGGGGACAGCTTCACATTGGCGGATATATCGGCCTTCGCCTCTTCAACATAGCTGACGAGGTCGCGGCCCGAAACGAAGGATTGGACAAGCGCATAGCGGCTGCCATTTTCATGCTCCAGCTTCACCGGCCCGGCGACTTGCGCGACGGTTGCCACATCGCTGGCGCGCACGATTTGGCCGGTGGGTGTGCGATAGGGTTGATCGATAAAGCCTTGCACACCATTCATGCCGCCCTGCCCTTTCAGGACAATCGGCACGCGGCGGTTGCCATCGGTGACGGTGCCGGCGCGTTCGCCATCCACATTGGCGCGCATCATGTCTTGCAGGTCGTTGACCGGCATTCCAACCCGGCCAGCGGCAACACGGTCGACATCAATGCGCAGATAATCGACGGTGTCATTCGCCATCGTCATCGCCTCGCTGGTGCCGTTGATCTTCTCCAACCGCCCCTGAATTTGACCCGACAGGCGAGACAGTTCGGCAAGGTCGGGGCCAAAGATCTTGATCGCCAAATCGCCGCGCGCACCGGTCAACATTTCCGACACGCGCATGTCGATGGGCTGGGTAAAGCTGGGCTCAATGCCGGGGAAATCGGCCATCACCTTGCGCAATTCCTCCAGCAGCCAATCCTTGTCCTGCACCCGCCATTCTTCGCGCGGTTTCAGTTTCAGAAAGCTGTCGGTTTCATTGAGGCTCATCGGGTCCAGCCCCAATTCGTCCGAACCGACACGGGCAATAACGTCCGAAACTTCGGGGACTTGCTCCAAAATGGCGCGCTGCACTTTCATGTCGCCTGCAACGCTATGTTCGAGCGAGATGGAAGGAAGCTTGGACAATTGCACGATGACCGAGCCTTCATCCATGGTCGGCAAAAACGCCTTGCCGGTCATCGAATAGGCAAGGCCTGCGATCAAAACAGATACCGCCGCGCCGCCATAAATCAGCCATTTACGCGCAAACGAAAAATCCAATGCGCGCGCATAACGCGGCGAAATTTGCCGCATCAACCAGGGCTCGTGATGCCCTTCCTTCACCTTCAGGACAAAGAAAGCCAGCACGGGAACAAGGGTCAGCGAAAGCACCAAAGCAGAGAGCAACGCCAACACAATGGTCAGCGCGACGGGAGAAAACAGTTTCCCCTCCAACCCCTCCAACGTCATCAGGGGTAGGAACACCAACGCAATAATCGCCATGCCGGAGGTGACGGGCTTGGCCACTTCGGCGGACGCAATAAAGATCGCATGCAATTTGTTTTCGCGACGATGCTTGGGGTCAGACAATCGCTCCACGACATTCTCGATCACCACCACCGCGCCATCGACCAGCATACCCACGGCAATTGCCAACCCGCCAAGGCTCATCAAATTCGCGGTGAGGCCAATGGCGCGCATGAAGATGAAAGTGAGCAAGGCCGCCATCGGCAGTGCCAGTGCGACGATAATCGACGCGCGGATATCGCCCAGGAACAGCAACAGCAGGATAACGACCAGCAAAGTCGCCTCCAGCAACGCCTTTTCCACCGTGCCGACGGCTTTGCCGATCAGGTCGGATCGGTCGTAAAACGGCGCAATGGTCATGCCGGGGGGCAGGCTGGGTTTGATTTCCTCCAGCCGCGTTTTGACGCCCGCAACGACCTTGCTGGCATCCGCGCCTTTCAGGCCGATGACAAGGCCCTGCACCGCCTCGCCCTTGCCGTTTTTGGTGACCGCGCCGTAGCGGGTCAGGCTGCCGATTTTGATGTCAGACAGGTCGCCGACGCGCACGATCTGGCCGCCTTCTGCCCGTACGACAACCGCCGCCAAATCCTCAAGGCTCTTGATCGCGCCGGTGGTGCGGACGATCAGCGCCTCTTCGCCCACGGTCAAACGCCCCGCGCCATCATTGCGGTTGCTGCCCTCAATCGCAGTGGACAGGTCCGCCACGGTTAGCCCAGCGGCGGCGAGCGCGTCCATGCGGGGCACGACTTCATAGGTTTCAACAAAGCCGCCCAGCGCGTTGACATCTGCCACGCCCGGCACGGTGCGCAGCGCAGGGCGCACCACCCAATCGAGCGTACGGCGCTTCTCCTCCAGCGACTGCGGCCCCTCCAACGTGAACATATACATGTCTGACAAAGGCGTTGAAATCGGGGCCATCCCGCCGCTGACCGAGGCGGGCATATCGGCCATGATGCCGCCCAGACGTTCAGCGACCTGGCTGCGCGCCCAGTAAATGTCGGTGCCATCCTTAAAATCGATGGTGATATCGGCAATCGCATATTTCGCGACCGAGCGCAGGTTTGCCTGATCCGGAATGCCCAGCATTTCCATTTCGATGGGCGTTATCACCCGGCTTTCCACCTCCTCGGGCGTCATGCCGGGGGCCTTCAGGATGATTTTGACCTGTGTCGAGCTGATGTCTGGAAAGGCGTCGATGGGCAGGTTGATGAACGACCACGCGCCCAGCCCCGCCAATCCCAGCGCCAGGCCCAAAACCGCCAGCCGCGCCGCCAGCGCCCGCTCGATGAGATTGCGGAGCATCGCGGTTACTCCGACAACAGCGATTTGAGTTCAGCGACACCCTTGATCGCGACCTGTTCGCCCTTAGCCAGGCCATTGGACAGGATGGCGCGGCCATTACTGTTCGTGACCAGCACGACCGCGCGCCGTTCAAAGCCCTTTGCTGTGCGCACATAGACATAATCCTTGCCGTCAATGCGCGTCACCGCTGCCGAAGGAACGCTGATGCCGCCTGTGTTGGCATCGCCTTGTATCGTCACCATCACGCCGGCGCCGGGGACCAGACCGGGCGCGTTGCCGATGCTGGCCTTTGCCATCACGCTGCGCGTCATCGGGTCCATGGACGGGGCAACAGACAGGATTTTGCCGCCGACAATGATGGGGGCACCGCCCGGCTGTGCGGGGGCGAGCATGATCTCCACCACCATGCCGGGGAACACGGTTTTGGCCATGCGTTCGGGAAGCTGCAAATCAACGATCAGGCGATTGGTCGCCTCAATAATAAATGGCGCGGCCATGCCGGTGACGGGGCCGCCGGGTGCAATGGCCATATCGGCCACACGGCCCGCTATCGGTGCGCGCAGGGTGATAGTGCCATTGCCCGAAGCCCCCGATTGGCCCAGCAAGCGGCGGTTTTCGGACACATTAACCTCTGCCTGACGCACAGCCGCATTGGCCTCATCCGCCCGCGAACCCGCAACAATGCCTTCGCGCGCCAACGTATTCAAACGCCCTGCATTGGCGCGGGCATAGCCCAAATCCGCCTGCGCCCGCGCAAGGTCTGCGCCAATTTGCACCGGCTGCGGCGCGCGGATAATGGCGAGGGCTTGACCGCGTGACACCGCTTGCCCCTCGATCACCAACAATTGCGTGACGATGCCGTCAAACGGTGCAGCGACCGCGACGCGGGCGTCGGGCGGCAAATTGATGGTGCCCGACACACTGCCCAAGGGGATGGAGTCCACTGCCTCTGCGGCCGTGAGTTCGATGCCCAATCGTTTGATTTGCTCTGCCGACAATGCGCCGGGTTCGACAGGGGCTTCTGCCATCTCGGTCACGGGTTCAGCCACTGGCCAGAAAAAATAGGCGGCGGCGGCGATGGCCATCAAGGCGGCAACGATCAGGAGAAGGCGGTTTTTGAGCATGATGGCCCCCGAATGGCTGGCCAAGCTGACAGGAAGCTGACAAATTGTCAGGATGCTGTCAGTTTTCTGCTTTAGGAGCCGGATCACCAAGGGGGAAAACCGCCAAATTATGCGCCTGTTACTGGTCGAAGATGATGTGGAATTGGGCCGCCGCCTGTCCGACCGTTTGCGCGGTGCAGGCTATGCCGTCGATCTTGCCACAACGCGGGTAGAGGCGGAGTTATGGCCCGATTTGCACCATATGGCGGCCATCATCCTCGACCTTGGCCTGCCCGATGGCGATGGGATGCAGGTGCTTTCCCATTGGCGGGCGCAACGGGTGGAAACCCCCATCCTGATCCTCACAGCACGCGGCAGCTGGCAGGACAAGGTGGAGGGGCTAAACGCAGGCGCGGATGATTTCGTGGTGAAGCCAGTGCGTTTTGAAGAATTGCAGGCGCGACTTCATGCCCTGTTCCGGCGGCATGGCGGGCGGGCGGATAACGCGATGTGCGCTGGCGGCATAACGCTGGATCCCGTCGCGCGCACCGCCATGATGGATGGTGCGGCCCTGACGCTAAGCAAGCAGGAGTTCCGCCTGCTTAGCCTGTTTATCGATCATGCCGGGCAGATTATGCCGCAGGCTGACCTGATCGAGCATCTCTATGCCCTTGACGACAGCCGCGATCATAATGCGGTGGAGGTGCTGGTTGGGCGGTTGCGCCGCAAAATCGGGCGGGATCGGATCGCCACGGTGCGTGGCCTTGGCTATCGGTTCGTGAAATGAGCGCGCCCGCCGCCAAAACCACACGCTGGAACAGCCTGCGCCTGCGATTCATGATCGCTGTGTTGTTATGGGTCGCCCTGGGCATCACCGCGATTTTTTGGTCGTCGGTGCGCCTGTTTACCCAGCATCTGGAACAAAATTACCACGAAGAATTAGAGGTCCATGTCAAGGAATTGGCGATGCTGGCGGCGGTGGATGCCAGCGGGCGGGTAACATTGGATCGGCCCTTGTCTGATCCGCGTTATGCCATGCCGCTATCCGGCTTTTACTGGCAAATTCGGGTCAATGCCAATCCCCCGCTGAAATCCGCATCAATGTCCAAAGGCGCATTGGACGATCGGATTGCCCACGCGCCAGAGATTTTGCATCGGCTGACCGACGGGCCAACCGGCCCAACGATTGCCTATGGCTTTACCCGGACCATTCCGCAGGTTGGCCTGGTGCATTACACCATTGCCACCGACCAACGGCATTTGGACCGTATAATTGACGGGTTCACGCGGGAGCTATCGCTATGGCTGACCATTCTTGGCCTGTTGCTCTTGGCCAGCGGCATGGCGGTGGTGGCCTTTGGCCTGAAACCATTGGACCGATTAAGCCAAGGCGTAGCGCGATTGCGGCGCGGAGAAGTGAATGCACTGGCGGGCAATTATCCCCATGAAATTGCACCTTTGGTCAGCGACCTTAACGCCTATGTCGATGAAAATGCCCATCATATTGAGCGGGCGCGGGTGCAGGCGGGGAATCTCGCCCATTCGCTGCGCACACCATTGGCCGTAATAACCGACGAAGCGGAGCAATTGTTGTACGCGCCCAATACGCAGGCCAGTGGTGAGGCCTTGCTGACCCAAGCCGCCGCCATTGGCGCGCAGGTCGATTTTCATCTCGCCCGCGCGCGCCTGATTGCCCAGGTTGGACAAGCGAGCGGTCAGGGTGCCATTCTGCCCGACCTGTTTGAACCGATATTGCGCGCGATGCGGCGGCTTTATCCAGAGCAGCTTTTCACGCTCAATTATGTTCCAGAAGAGCCAGTGCGTTTGCCGGTGGATCCTGTGCAATTGTCCGAATTGCTATCCAACCTCATCGACAATGCCGCCAAATGGGCGACGCATGAGGTGGCCATAACAGTGTCGCAAACCGCCGCGCAGTTGATGATGACGATACAGGACGATGGCCCCGGCATGACGACAGCGCAGATCGCGCAAAGCTTTGCCATTGGTACACGTTTTTCCACCGACAAACCGGGGGCCGGACTTGGCCTGGCGATTGCGAAGGAATTGGCGTCTGCCATGGATATAGATTTGGAATTGGCACCGCGCAAAGATGCAAGTGGGCTTTGTGCATCATTGAGTGCCAATTTGGGCGACTAGACCCTGTTTCAGTTACATTGATACACCGAATTGCCCAAAAGCAGTGAAGGCGTTCATCCGCCCCCACTGCTTTCAGGTATCGTTAGATATAGCCCTTACCAGCCGAAGGTAACGCCAACCCGGCCGCCGGTGGAGCCGCCTACGGTGGACCCGGCCACACCGCCGCTCACCCAGATGCGTTCGCTTACCCGCGCAACAACGGCGCCGGAAAAGCCCTGTTCGCCGCGATAGGTCGCCAGGTTGAAGGATACGGCGACGCTCTGCCCCTCTGGCAGAAAGGCGTTGCCGATGGCCATAGCCGCTGCGATGCCGCCATTGGCTTCACGCGCCTGTTCCTCCAGCGCAGTGGTGCGCGCCTCGACCACGCCCATCCGGCTGGTCAGCGTATCGACTTGCCCTGCAATCGTTGTCGTGCGCGCAGACAGCGTTGACAATTGGCCTTGCAAGTTGACGATATCCGCTGGCCCGACACCTGAGCGGGTCACTTGTCCGCGGGCATCCACCGTCAGAAACGCGGGTGGCGGGGCGGCCCCTTCGCCACCTGCGGCCAGACCGGCCAGCGTATAGGTCGACCGGCTGCTGCCCAACGCCACTTCATTGGCGGATCGCGCCACGGCGTTATTGCCAATGGCAACGCTGCCATCCGGGGCGGCGCTGGCATTGTTGCCAATGGCGATGGACGATGTCCCCGCATTGGCCAGATTGCCCACGGCCACGCCGCCATTGCCCAAAGCCGTCGAACCATTGCCCAATGCAACCGCGCCATCGCCGGTAGCGGTGTTATCCTTGCCCAGCGCAACCGCGCCTTCGCCGGTGGCAATATTGGGATCGCCAATCGCCACTGCGCCATTGCCCGATGCCACATTGCCAAGGCCGATGGCGACCGCTGCGCCATTATCGGCCCGTGCGCCAACGCCCATGGCAATGCTGCTATCGCCCGTGGCAACCGCACCCGAACCAATGCCAATGGCATTGCGGCCCGTGGCGCGGGGATCGGTGGAGCCCTCGCCCGAATTGATCGCGATATAGCGGGTGCGGCTCAAGGCGCTATTGGCCGTCACGCGGACTTGCGTTGCCAGATCAATCGCGTTGTTCGCCGTTTGCTGGGCCGTTAAGATGTCTTGCTGCGCCGTGGTGATAGCCTGCTGCGCGGTGGCGATATCCGTGCTCAACCGGGTATCCGCCGCAGCCAGCAGCGCATCCTGCGCCCGGTAATCGGCAATGATCGCGCGATCCTGCCCGCTATATTGGGCAACAATCGTCTGATCCCGCGCCAGATAATCTGCTGCCAGATTGGCATCGCGTGTCTGGTAATCGGTAATGATGGCAGCGGCTTGTCCGTTCATTTGCCCAACGGTGGCGGCATCTGTGGGGTTAAAACCTTCAGACACATTGGTGATCCGCCGCGTCAAACCAAATTCGCGGTTACCAACCGATACCACCGGGTCGCTATTCACGCCATTATCAGAGCTGAACTGGCCCAACGCCACATTGCCGGGATCAAAACTGCCAAAGCCGGGGATAACGACCGGGTCATTGCGGCCCGATCCAGTGATCCGGGCGCTGTTGCCAATTGCCGTGCCGCCATTTTCGGATACCGTGACATTGGAACCCACCGCAGTTGATGCCGTCGTGCTGCCGGTTGTCGACTGCACGCCGCATTCCAACGACGATATGGTGTTATTGCCGCCAGAATTGCATTCGGGCGTGTTATCGGCATGGGCGGCAGATGCGGCGCCCAGCATCAAGGCAGCAGCAAGGGTAGAGCGGCTGATGCCGCGCAGCAAAGTGTTGGTCATGAATTGTCCTTTGAAGATATTCGGGAAAGATATGTGCAAATCCGGCGGTCCAATCAGCAATTGCCGATGCGCACCGATTCCGTTTTCAGGGGTGGCATGCCGCCGCCGGTGATTGTGGTGGTCAGGCTGTCGCCGC
>JBGSTI010000385.1:0-3050 GCA_041736605.1 Sphingomonadaceae bacterium | reverse complement strand
CTACGATAGGCGGCGGCGGCGCGACATCATCCGGCGGAGGCGGCGGTGGCTCTTCTTCGGGTTTCTCCTCTTCGACGTCGAACGTGGTTACTTTCTCTTTCACCTTCTCATATGCTTCATAAGCGAGACCGGTGACGAGGGCATAACCAACAACGACGTGAATGAGCGCTACGATAATGATGGCGGTAATCTTGTTACCACTCATCTCCTGGTCAGCGTAAGCCATTCAGATACGTCACTCCTACCTTCTGGACCATAGTCTGGCCAAACCCTTGCCCTGCACATATGGGCAAGCCCATACATACCCCCATGATGACAAATTGCTTGAACCGACGAAACTTCGTTGTTTTTGTTCTTTTCTGCTGCCCGCTTTAACGCGCATGAAAGCGCTTCGCAAACCCTTTATCGGTTCAGACGGGATTCAAAACCCCTGCGCAATGTGACAGAGAGCACATGCCCATAAAAAATTCCGCCATGCCAAACGGTGCCCCCAAATGCCCCTCGCAGGAGTTCGATTGATGAAACGCTTTGCTCAGAAATTTTGCTTTCCTGCCTGCATCGCAGGTGCAGCATGGCTGCTTTCCTTTACTTTTGGTGAATTTGCTGCGGCGCAGCAATCTCTACCCCCTGTGACGAACACAGCGCCCACTTATGCCGATATTTCCGATCTGGTCAGCGCCGCTCCGGTGGTGGTCGAGGCCCGGATAAAAAAGGCAACGGCATTGCCAGCGGACCGCGCACCCGGCCTGCAAGGCGGCGTTACGCGCTTTTACGTGCAGGCAGACGTTACGGCGCTGATCCGGGGGAGCGGGGGAATCACCGAATCGATTCGCTATCTGGTCGATGTGCCCAACTTGCCCAAGCCCAAGCTGAAAAAGGCCAATGTCGTTCTGTTCGGCCGATTGGTCCCCGGTCGCCCCGGTGAATTTCAGCTCGTCGCTCCCGATGCACAACTGATTCAGGCCCCCGGCCTCGGACAACAAGTGCGTGGCATCGTGGGTGAAGCGCTGGATGCTGAGGCTTCGCCACTGGTAACATCGGTGCGCGAGGCGATCCATGTGCCCGGCAATCTGCTGGGTGAAGGGGAAACACAGATATTCCTGGGCACACCGCGCGGTGATCCAGTGTCGCTATCGGTGGTCCAGCGGCCCGGCATGGCGCGCATCTGGGGTGTTTCGTTCAGCGAAATTGTCGATCAATCGGTGCGCCAACCAGTTCCGGGCACGCGCAACTGGTATGTGCTAGCCTGTTTCCTGCCGCCTGCCCTGCCCGATGCCGCACTGATCGGATCGACGCGCAGCAATGCCGATCAGGCGCAGGCCGATTATGGGTTCATTATGAACGCGCTTGGGCCCTGCCCCCGCAATCGCAAGCCGCCGGTCGGACTGGTTCGATAGGTTTGCGGGCTGGAAATCCCCGGCAATTGCGACTAACAGGCCGCGCGAGGGCGCTTGCGCCGCACCAAAAGCTGGGGAATTGACGATATGGCAGGCAATTTGCGCATCGCGCTGGCAGGATTGGGCACCGTTGGCGCAGGCGTTATCCGCCTGATTGAAACCAATGCCGATCTGATTGCCCGCCGCGCCGGGTGCCGCCTGGAAATCGTCGCCATTACCGCGCGGGATCGCGCCAAGGATCGCGGTGTAGACCTGTCTCCCTATGCATGGGAAGACGATATGGCGGCGATGGCGAACCGCGATGACGTGGATGTGGTGGTCGAGCTGATCGGCGGATCGGATGGCCCGGCGCTGACGCTGGCGCGCAACAGCATCGCTGCGGGCAAAGGCTTTGTCACCGCCAACAAGGCGATGATCGCGCATCACGGCCCCGGTTTGGCCGAAGCTGCCGAAGCCGCTGGCACCGCGTTGAAATTCGAAGCAGCGGTCGCGGGCGGTATTCCGGTGATCAAGGGCCTGCGCGAAGGGGCCGCCGCCAATGCCATTGAGCGGGTCTATGGCATCCTCAACGGCACCTGCAATTACATCTTGTCCACGATGGAAGACACGGGCCGCGATTTCGCCGATGTGCTGGCCGAAGCGCAGGCCAAGGGCTTTGCCGAGGCCGATCCCAGTTTCGATATTGATGGCATTGATGCCGCGCACAAACTGGCCATCCTGTCATCCATCGCCTTTGGCACAAGGCTGGATTTCGCATCGGTCGAAGCCGTTGGCATCCGCCGCGTGTTGGCCGCCGATATCGCGCAGTCTGACACACTAGGCTATTGCATCCGTCTGGTCGGCATTGCCGAGGTGGACCGCAGCGGCGCGGCCCCGGCTTTATTCCAGCGCGTGCACCCGGTGCTGGTGCCGTTTGATCATCCGCTGGGCCATATCGATGGTGCAACCAACGCGGTGCTGGCCGAAGGCAATTTTGCCGGACGGCTGCTGTTTCAGGGCGCAGGCGCAGGCGATGGCCCCACCGCCAGCGCCGTGGTTGCCGACCTTATTGATATCGCGCGCGGCGAAGTGGGCGCGCCATTCTCAATCCCCTCCGCCGAGCTGGAGCCGATGCCGCCCGCCGGTGCCGGTGGCCGACGCGCCCAGCATTATATCCGCTTTACCGTAGCAGATCGCCCAGGCGTGCTGGCCGAAATCACCGCCGCGATGCGCGATGCCGAAGTGTCGATTGAAAGCCTGATACAAAAGGGTCGCAGTGAAGACGGCGCGGTGATCGTGGCAATGGTAACGCATGAAGGTGCGGAAAGCTGTGTCCGCAAGGCCGTGGACCTGCTGGCTAATTCGCCGAGCCTTACCGATGCGCCACTGGTGATGCCGATTTTGGGCGATTGATACCAGCGTACTCCGGCGCAGGCCGGAGTGGTGGCGATTGGTACTCAACCTCAGTCTAATACCGCCACCGCTCCGGCCTGCGCCGGAGTACGAGTTTTTGGCGATATTCCCCCCTCACCCCTTGGCCTTTTCCGCGGCGATCCAGCGTTTTACCTGCGCTTCCAGCACGTCAAGCGGCACCGCGCCTTGGCCCAGCACCGTGTCATGAAACGCGCGCAGATCGAACTTGGTGCCCAGTTCACCCTCAGCCAGTGTGCGCAA
>JBGSTI010000044.1:0-7912 GCA_041736605.1 Sphingomonadaceae bacterium | reverse complement strand
TGGCACCGAAATCGGCAAGGCCATTGGCTTTCCGGGGCTGGGCCGCTTTGCGCGCGGGCTTTTGGGCGGTTTGATGCGTTGATAAATAGCGCCATTGGGGCGACACGCAAAAACCATCTTGTCAATGCGAACGAATCGCTCTAATTGAAAAGAGCGGGCCGGGCCCCTCTGGCGAATATTTGGCTGACTGATCCTCTGGCTGATATTCGTGATGTCGGACCGCATCGGGTGTTCCCGGTGCGTGACTGACATACCCCTTCGCACCCCCACTCACCGCCGGGAACATTCCGATTGTATCCATGCTTTCGTCTTTGAAAGCAGCAATCAGGAGTGGCTTCATGAAAAATCCCCCCAAAATTCGCAAGCGCCTGTCGGACCGGGTTTTTGCCCTGTTGCAACGGCACCAGCGTATCGATGATCAGTTGCGGCAGGAACGCCAGCGGCTCTGGGCTGATCCCCAGCGGATCAGCGCGCTCAAAAAACTCAAACTGGCGATCAAGGATCGCATCGCCCGGATGACTCTGCGCGCCGGGCCACCGTCCAGCATGGCGTAATCTTCACGCTTCAGGGAACGGCGCGGGCGCTTTTGCGTTCGCGCCGTAACGGCTCTCAATCAATCGGAACTGACAAATGGAAATCTTTCTTGGCCTCTGGCTGGGCCAGCCCTTGTGGATGTGGCTGACCTTTATCACTTTGGTCATCGTGCTGCTGGTGCTCGATCTTGGCGTGCTCAATCGCGGCAATAATGAAATCGGTATCCAGCGCAGCCTGGTGCTCTCGGCCTTTTACATCAGCATGGGCCTTGCCTTTGGCGGCTTTGTCTGGTGGCAGCTGGGCGATACCGCCGCGATCAATTACGTCACCGGCTTTGTGATCGAAAAAAGCCTGGCGATGGACAATGTATTCGTCATCGCGATGATCTTTACCGCCTTTGCGATCCCCCGCAAATATCAGCATCGCGTGCTGTTCTGGGGCATTTTGGGTGTTATCGTGCTGCGGGCGATCATGATCGGCGTGGGTGCCAGCCTGGTCGAGAATTTCGGGTGGGTGCTCTATGTCTTTGCCGCGTTTCTGATCTATACCGGCATCCAGATGTGGCGTTCGGCCGACGATCATTATGACGTCAATGAAAGCAAGGTTCTGGCGTGGATGCGCCGCCACCTGAACGTGACCAATGGTCTGCGCGACGAGAAATTCTTTGTAAAAGAACCGCATCCGGTGACCGGCAAGGCCGTGACATTCGTGACGCCCTTGTTCCTGGCGCTGGTGATGGTGGAATTTGTCGACGTGGTGTTTGCGGTGGACAGCGTTCCGGCGATCTTTGCGATCACCACCGATCCGTTCCTGGTTTACACCTCGAACATCTTCGCCATTCTGGGCCTGCGCGCGCTGTATTTCGCGCTGGCGGCGCTCATCCACCGCTTTGCCTATCTGAAATACGCGCTGTCGGCCTTGCTGGTATTCATTGGCTCGAAGATTTTCGTCGCCGATGCGCTGGGCATTGCCAAAATCCCGCCGCCGGTTTCGCTGGGCATCACCTTTGCGATCCTGACCACAGGCGTGGTCTGGTCGCTCTACAAAACGCGCGACATGGCTGAGCCTGCGCCATCGAACTGACCTGAGAAACTGAACAAGCGGGGGTGCGAAACCTGGCTTTTCTAACTTGGGAGAATGACATGAAACTGGATGCTACACGTCGCGACGTTCTGGGCGGCGCGGCTATCGCGGCGGGAGCGGTTGCCGCGTCTGGGATGATGACAGGCAATGCCCGCGCTGCCGATGGACCACCAATGCCAGCTGGTCCGACGCCGCAACAGGCATTGCAACGGCTGATCGATGGCAACAAGCGTTTCGTACGCGATGAACAGCCGGTGCTCGACATCGGCACCCGCCGCCGCCTTCAGATCGCACAGGGGCAGACGCCCTTTGCCGCTCTGGTTGGCTGCGCCGATAGCCGGGTGGGGCCAGAACATCTGTTTGGCGCAGGGCTAGGTGAATTGTTCATCGTCCGCACTGCCGGCAATTATGTGGATTATGCCGGTTTTGGCAGCCTTGCCTATGCTGTCGCTGCGCTCAACGTGCCGCTGATCGTGGTGCTGGGCCATGAAAAATGTGGTGCAGTGGATGCCGCAACCAAGCTGGTGACAGAGAATTCGCAATTGCCGCCATCATTGACGCGCATGGTCGAACCGATGCTACCTGCCGTTATCGATGCGCGCGCCAGTGTCGAGGCAGGCAGTGACTTGGTCGATCACGCCATTCACCTGAATGTCCGCCACGTCGTGCGTTCTCTTCGCAAGACCGCCGATCCGATTTTGGCGGAACCTTTGAGCGGCGGCAAGCTTATGGTGGTCGGCGCCTATTATGATTTCAAAACCGGGGCTGTCGACTTTTTCGACCGGGGATAATTTACCGCTGCTTGCCCTTGGTGGGTGCGTGAAAATCCGGGTCTTTGCCTGCTACCCAGCCTAAAAACTGGACCATGGCAGGCAAGGACCGGATGCGGCCCACATCATCGCCCATGCGGCCTAGCTCGTTATTTTTGAAATTGGCGTGGATCGCCTGATGGCAAATGGGGTGCACTGGCTCGCGGGTGCGCCCGCCCTTGGCCTTGGGCACCGGATGATGCCATTCGGTAATGCTGCCCATCGGCCGTTCGCAGAGCCAGCAATGCACGACTGGCGCTTGCGCCTCGTCCTCATCATCGTCGCGCCAGCGGGCCATATATGTGTCCTTTGTTAAGAAGCAAAAAGGGGACGCGAGCTGGATCGCCGCGCCCCCTTTTGCGTTGGTCAGTTACGACCGATCAGCCCTTGGGCGCGGGGCATTCGCCGATGCGCTTGCCGGTGGTCTTGGCGTTGAACGCCATGGTGCCCATTTGCGGCAATTCGCTGGAGAATGTCGCCGTCAGGTCATAGCTGGTGGCGGTATATTTGCCGTTCATCGTAATGTCGGCCGTCGCCTTTTCTTTCGATGCCGGGTCGGCAGGGCTGGTGCACGACATGGCCAGCTTCAGCGTGCCATCGGACATCACAAATTCCTTATAGGTGCAATCGCCGCTGTCGCCGGTCTGAAAGAAATCAGCGCCGGGCTTTTTGGCCTGCTCTTCGGTGACGCAGTTTTTGGTCACCTGCTTTTGGCCGACCATGCCCTTGATCATCGCATCCGCTGCGCCGCGCGCTTCGGCGGGAATCTTGGCTTCGTCCATGTCGACCGACGTGATTTCGTTGGTGATTTCCCATTCACCGGCTTCGATCTTCACATTGCTGGCTTCACTCGCCATTTCGTCCTTGGTGATCTTGCCGTCGCCGTCCTTGTCGGCACCGGTGCCGCCGCCACAGGCTGCCAGCGTTGCCAGCGAAGCCGTCATCAAAACGGCGGTCATCATCTTTTTCATAAAACAGGGTTCCTTTTCGTCCATCTGACGCCCTTGCTAACAGCGCGGGGCCGCACTGCCAACCGCAAAGCCATCCAGTTTCTCGGGGGTGACATTTGCCCAGCAGCAGACCATATAGGGAACATGGCCGAACTCATTATCCGTCGCGGACTGGAAGAACCCGATACACAGGGGCATTTTGTGCCGCACAAGCCGGTGCGTCCGGACAAGGCAGAGGGCGGTCGGCCCTTCAAACTGATATCGGAATATTCGCCCGCGGGGGATCAGCCGACTGCCATTGCGGATCTGGTGGCCGCCGCCCGCGATGGCGAACAGACGCAGGTGTTGCTGGGCGTGACCGGGTCGGGCAAGACCTTCACCATGGCCAAGGTGATCGAGGAATTGCAGCGTCCGGCGCTGATCCTGGCCCCCAACAAGATCCTCGCGGCACAGCTATATGGCGAGTTCAAAAGTTTTTTCCCCGACAATGCGGTCGAATATTTTGTCAGTTACTACGATTATTACCAGCCAGAGGCCTATGTGCCGCGCAGCGATACCTATATCGAAAAGGAATCGAGCGTAAACGAGGCCATCGACCGGATGCGCCATTCGGCGACGCGCAGCTTGCTGGAGCGCGACGATGTGCTGATTGTCGCATCGGTATCGTGCATTTACGGCATCGGTTCGGTCGAAACCTATTCGGCGATGATTTTCGACATCAAGAAAGGTGACACGGTTGATCAGCGCGAATTGATCCGCAAACTGGTGGCGCTGCAATATAAGCGCAATGACCATGCCTTTACGCGCGGCACATTTCGCGTGCGCGGCGATAGCCTGGAAATTTTTCCCAGCCACTATGACGATACCGCCTGGCGCATCCGCCTTTTCGGTGACGAAGTGGAGGATATTGCCGAATTTGATCCGTTAAGCGGCAAGGCGGGCGCGAAACTGGAAAAGGTCCGCGTCTATGCCAACAGCCATTATGTTACGCCGGGGCCGACGATGAAACAGGCCGCCGAAGCGATCCGGTTTGAACTGACCGAACGGCTGAAAGAGCTGGAAATCGAAGGCCGCTTGCTAGAGGCGCAGCGGCTGGAACAGCGCACCAATTTCGATCTGGAAATGATTGCCGCGACGGGAAGCTGTGCGGGCATCGAAAATTACAGCCGCTTCCTCACCGGGCGTTTGCCGGGTGAACCGCCGCCGACCCTATTTGAATATCTGCCCGAAAACGCTTTGCTGTTTGTCGATGAAAGCCACCAGACGGTGCCGCAAATTGGTGCGATGGCCAAGGGCGATCATCGGCGCAAGCTAACGCTCGCCGAATATGGCTTTCGCCTGCCCAGTTGCATCGACAACCGCCCCTTACGCTTCAACGAATGGGATGCGATGCGCCCGCAGACTGTGGCCGTATCGGCGACGCCTGGTTCCTGGGAAATGGAGCAATCGGGCGGCGTCTTTGCCGAACAGGTCATTCGCCCCACCGGGCTGATTGACCCGCCGGTGGAGATCAAACCGGTTGAGGATCAGGTTGATGATCTGATCAACGAGGCCAAGATTACCGCTGCCAAGGGCTATCGCACCTTGGTGACCACGCTGACCAAGCGCATGTCTGAAGACTTGACCGAGTTCATGCACGAACAGGGGCTGCGCGTGCGCTATATGCACTCGGACGTCGAAACGCTGGAGCGTATCGAGCTGATCCGCGATCTGCGCATGGGCGTCTATGACGTGCTGATCGGCATCAACCTGCTGCGCGAAGGGCTCGATATTCCCGAATGCGGGCTGGTGGCGATCCTTGATGCCGACAAGGAAGGGTTTTTGCGCAGCGAAACCTCGCTGATCCAGACCATTGGCCGCGCCGCGCGCAACGTGGATGGCCGGGTGATCCTCTATGCCGATCGAATTACTGGCAGCATGGAGCGTGCGCTGAACGAAACCGGGCGCAGGCGCGAGAAGCAAGAGGCTTATAATGCCGAACATGGCATCACGCCGACAACGATCAAGCGCAACATTCAGGATATCGTGGCCCACACGGCGGCGCAGGATAGCGTGCTGGTCGAAATCGAGACCGATGACGGGCGCAACAACCTCGTCGGTCACAATCTGCGCGCCTATATCGAGGATCTCGAAAAGCGGATGCGCAATGCCGCCGCTGATCTGGAATTTGAAGAGGCCGGGCGGCTGCGCGATGAAATCCGCAAGCTGGAACAGGAAGAGCTTGGCCTGCCCGTCGCGGAGCATAAGGCCCCGCGTGTTGGCCGCTCGAATGAGGGCAAGCCCGGAACGCGCAAGACCCGCTATGGCAAGTCCCAGAAGAAATGGGGGAAGTAGGTCAGGAATGGCCCACCCCCGGCCCCTCCCCGCAAGCGGGAGGGGAGAAAAAGGGCTGCATCCCCTCTCGCTCGCGGGAGGGGCAGCGAGACTTACGGGCTTGCCCGTTAGTCGCAGCGGGGTGGGTCATGGACGCAACGGGATTTTGTGCCCCACCCTCTCCCCGTTGCCAAAGCCGTCCATGCAGGCTAGCGGACTGGCAGTTCATCACCCAGACCGGAGGCCGCAAACATGGCGCATTTCCTGATTGTCGAGGCGCGTTTTTATGATCATCTCAATGATCTGCTGGTTCAGGGCGCAGCGGCGGCGCTGACGGCGGCGGGGCACAGCCATGAGGTGGTGACCGTTCCCGGCGCGCTGGAAATCCCGGCGGCGATTTCGCTGGCGATGGAATGCGAACGCTATGATGGCTATGTCGCCATTGGCGTGATCATTCGCGGCGAAACCTATCATTTCGAAGTTGTATCGAATGAAAGTGCGCGTGGAATCATGGCGTTGACGCTGGACGGCGCGGCGATTGGCAATGGCATTTTGACGGTTGAAAACGAAGCGCAGGCGCTCACCCGTGCCCGTCCGGATGAAAAGGACAAGGGCGGCGAAGCGGCCAAGGCGGCGCTGGCGCTGTATGAATTGCGGCACCGTTTCGCCTGAATAGTCCCGTATTGACCGATTTTGCGCCACCATTTGGCGTGCGCCTTTCCCTGCCACATTGACTCTTGCGCGCTTTGGCCGCATTTGGGGCTTTAAGAAAGCGAGGGATTGTTTTGCCCGAATTGCCCGAATCCAGCGTCGCTGGTTCATCCACTGCCCCCGTCGCGGAATCCGCTGAACAGCTGCATGCCTTGGTCCTGTCTTCGCTTGATGATGATCAGGCGCAGGATGTCGTGTCGATTCCGCTTGCCGGAAAATCCAGCATTGCCGATTTCATGGTCATCGGATCAGGCCGCTCAACGCGCCAGGTTGCATCGATGGCCCAGAAACTGGCGGAGCGCGTCAAGAAATCTGGCGGCATTGCCCGCATCGAAGGGCTGCCCAATGCCGATTGGGTGCTGATCGATGCCGGTGACGTGCTGGTGCATCTGTTCCGTCCCGAAGTGCGCAGCTTTTACAATCTGGAACGCATGTGGGCCTTTGGCGACGCGCCAGAACCGCCTGCTGCGCCATCCATTGGCCCAGATATCAGCAATGTCTGAGGCCCGCTGGGCTTCATGAAAATCCACATTATCGCCCGCGGCAAGATCGGCCGGTCATCTGAGGCCGAGCTGGTCCAACGCTATGTCGAGCGGGTCAGCTGGCCGGTGCAGATCACCGAATTGCCGGATCGCGGCGGCAAAATGCCGCCGATCAGCGGGGAAACTCGCGTCGTCATGCTCGATGAACATGGGGCACAGCCTTCATCCATGGCCTTTGCTGCGATGCTGGGCGAATGGCGTGATGCAGGCGTGCGTGAGGTGCGCTTTCTGATCGGCGCGGCGGATGGCTTTTCTGCGGAGGAACGCAAGGCCTGTGACAAGATGATTGCCTTTGGCGCGATGACTTGGCCGCATATGATGGCCCGCGCGATGCTGGCCGAACAATTGTGGCGGGCAAGCGCGATTTTGAGCGGCCACCCTTATCATCGTGAGGGTTAGGCCCTTGCCATCACCCCCCCAAACACGGCATGGAATGCGGCGCATGACACCGCGCTCTTTTCTTTTCTTGCTTGCAGGTCTGACCGGCGCGGCTTTGCTGGTGGCGGGCGTTACGGCGCGTCCGGCAAGCGAGGCTTTGCTGCGCCCTACCCAATCGCCCGAACAGGCGCGGATGGCGCTGCAAAAGGCCCTGGCCGATGCCAAAACCGCCCGTTATCGCAGCGAAAGGCTGGAAACCACGGCTGATGCCTTGGTTGAGGCGGCGGATAAGGCGGCGCAGGATGCCCGCGCCATGGCCGCGCGCGTGCAGGAATCCGAAGCCGATATCCGCGCCGCTGAAGCGCGGATCAATCTGGTTGCCGCCTTGCAACGTCAACAGCGCGCTCAGCTGGCGGTGCGGCAGGAACCGATGGTTCGGCTGACCGGCGCGTTGCAGATGCTGTCGCGCCGCCCGGTATCGCTCAGCCTGATCCAGCCGGGATCGGTGCGCGATATGGTGCATGTGCGCGCCGTCATGGATACCGCGATGCCGCATGTCGCACGCCAGACCGCCGGGTTGCGGGCCGAAGTG
>JBGSTI010000383.1:0-1867 GCA_041736605.1 Sphingomonadaceae bacterium | reverse complement strand
AATGTCTTCATGTCCCATTCGGCCCAGCCTTTGCCAGCGGCAAAGCATTCCACCAGATCGGGGGTGGAAATGAACGGGCGGCCATAGCTGACGGCATCGGCAACACCGGAACCGATCAGGTCGTGGCCATCCTGTGCGGTCAAATCGGAATTGAGTACCAGCGGTCCAGCAAAGGCCTTGCGAATCGCAGGCGATTGCTTGGGTATATCGGTGCGGCCAAATGTGCCTTCCGGACCGGGTTCGCGCAGTTCCAGGAAGGCGATGCCAAGGTCAGACAAGGCCTTGGCCGCAGCGGTGAACAAGGCCTCGGGCTGGCTATCATCAACGCCCTGCGATTCGCCATTGGGCGACAGGCGCACGGACACACGATCTGCGCCCCACACGTCGCATGCGGCCTGCGCCACTTGCGTGGTCAGGCGGATGCGGTTTTCGATCGAGCCGCCATAATCATCATCGCGGAAATTCGAATTGTCGCGCAGGAACTGATCAAGCAGATAGCCATTGGCGCTGTGGATTTGGACCCCGTCAAACCCGGCCTTTTTGGCGTTTTCCGCCGCTTTGCGATAATCATCGATCAGACGCGGAATTTCCGACAGTTCCAGCGCGCGCGCCTGTTCCAGCGGCTGACGGCCCGTTGCCGTGTGCGCATGGCCGGGGCCAGTGGTGGCCGATGATGACACGCCGGGGCGGCCATCGTTAAAGCTGGAATGGACCAGACGGCCCATATGCCACATTTGCAGGATGATACGCCCGCCTGCTGCATGCACCGAATCGGTGATCGGCTTCCAGCCTTCGACCTGCTCGTCGCTCCAGATACCGGGGGCCGATGGCCAGCCCAGCCCTTCCTGGCTGATGCCCGTGGCTTCGGAAATGATCAGGCCCGCGCTGGCGCGCTGCGTATAATATTCGCGCATTAGATCATTGGGGACATAGCCGGGCACCGTGGCGCGGCCGCGCGTCAAAGGGGCCATCAGGATGCGATTGGGGCATTCAATCGCCCCCAGCGTGATCGGATCGAACAGATTTGGCATTCTGGCCCCTTTTGATAATTTAACCGAGTCATTAAAACACGACAGGAACGCTGCATATGGGTTAGGGCGCGGACATGACAAGCCCCAATTCTGAAACGCCGCGGACGAACATATCTGCACGCGCGCCAATCTGGCCGTTGCTGGCACTGCTGGCGGGCAATGCTGCCCTGTCCATTGGCCCCTATTTTGTGCGGCTATCGGATAGTGGGCCGGTGTCCGCCGGATTCTGGCGGCTGATGCTGGCGCTGCCGTTTCTTTATGCCATTGCCTTTGTGCGGAACGAGCGCCCCTTTGCCCAGCCGCCGCGCGTGCTGCTGGCCATTGGTCTGGCAGGCGTGCTGTTCGCGCTTGATCTGGCCAGTTGGCATATCGGGATAGAGCAGACGCGCATGGCCAATGCCGCCTTGTTTGGCAATTCGGGCAGTTTGATCCTGATGCTATGGGCGTTCGTCATGCTGCGCAAACAACCGGGGCGGCTGGAATGGCTGGCCATTGCCATGGCGCTGATCGGATCGGCGTTGTTGATGGGGCGGTCGGCGGAATTGTCGACGCGCAACCTGATTGGCGATGCGTTTTGCGTGCTCGCGGGCTTATTTTATGCCTTTTATATCCTGCTTATGGCCAAGGGGCGTAACAGTCTGGGGCCGTGGAGCGTGCTGGCGCATGCCAGCCTGGCGGGTGCGCCGGTACTATTGGTGCTGGCGCTGTTGCTTGATGAACCGTTCATGCCGACATGGTGGCTGCCGCTGATCGGCCTTGCCTTTTCCAGCCAGATTGTTGGCCAGGGGCTGTTGACCTATGCGCTGAAGCATTTTAGCCCGATGATTGTGGGGCTG
>JBGSTI010000026.1:0-1899 GCA_041736605.1 Sphingomonadaceae bacterium | reverse complement strand
AGAGCACGCCCGACGGGCCTTTCAGCACCTCGATCCGTTCGATATTCGACAGCGCCGAGGCATCGACATCTTCATAATAACGCTGGCGGATGCCGTTGCGCATTTGATCGGCCAAAAATCCGCGCACCCGCAGGCTGAACGACTGATACGAGCCAACGCGCGAGAAACCGGGATTGGCGCTGGGCACAGTGCGCAACAGATCGCCGATGGATTGCGCGCCCTGCTCGACAATATCTTCTGCGCCAATGATCTGCACCGATTGCGGCACGCGCTGCAGCGGGATGCCCGACTTTTCGCCGAAATCGCCGGAAAATTTTGTGCCGGTAACAACAATGTCGCGGTCTTGCGGCTGGGCCTGATCATTAGCCTCATTGGCAAAAGCGGGGCTGGCCACCAGCATGGCGCTGGCAAGGGCAAAGAGAGAGGTTTTCATGGGATTGGGATCCTGTTTCGCTGCACAAGGCCCACAAATGGCCGCTGTCAGTGCAGCCATGGGGTGTACGGATAGTATTTTGGGAAAAAGCGTACCGCGATGCGGACGCTTTATGGGCCGAACTTCATGGGTTCAGCCCGGTCGGTGGATCAGGCCGACACAGGTGGCCCGCGCAATGGCGGGCGGAGATGGGAAACACGTGCGGGGAGCGTTGGGCGTACTGCCACAAAGCCCAGCAGTAGAATGAAGGCCAAGGCCACCGCCAGCAGAGCCGAATCGGCCCCGGTAGCCGCGCTCATACCCAAAGTGGAAAAGGCGCAATCGCTTTTGGCAGCCTTGGCAGAAGGATCGCTGCCGTCAGATTTCATCGGGATGCTGATCTGTTTGGTCAGCGTCTGGCCTGTGCCATCCGCGCAAATCTGGATCGTCAGCACTTGCGAATCATGGCCGATCATCATGCCTGCCGGGATCAGCATTTTCATGCACAACGCCGCCAGCACCAGCCCGAAAGCCAGCGCGCGGTGTCGCAGAAAAAAGGCGCGGAGCCGATGCATAAGCGGCCCCTTAGCCACCGATGCCCGCTTTGTCACGCCTCTGATAGGGGTGATTGAACTCAGGCGGTCTGTTCGAACTTTTCGATCACCCAGTCCTCGGCCTCGGACGCTTCGGTCCATTCGGCCATCCATGGATGCAGCAACATGGTTTCGACATAGCTTTGCGCAAAGCCGGGAAGGGTGAAACCATAAGTCACAAAACGGCTGACAATCGGCGCAAACATGATGTCTGCCGCGCTGAACGTGCCAAACAGATAAGGGCCGGATTTGCCAAAGCGGGCCCGCGCCTCTGCCCATAATTGCAGGATGCGCAGCGCATCGGCGCGCGCTTCGGCGCTGATCTGATGATCGGGATGCACCTTGCGCACGTTCATCGGGCATTCGCGGCGCAGCGGCATATAGCTGGAATGCATTTCGGCGCACATTGATCGTGCCATGCCGCGCGCCACATCATCCTTGGGCCAAAACCGGTCACGGCCCACCTTGTCGGCCAGAAAATCGATGATCGCCAGTGAATCCCACACCACGGTTTCACCGTCCCACAGGATAGGCACTTTGCCCGATGACGGGGCCAGATCATCGCCCTGGCGCAATTGCGGCCATTCCTCGCCATAAAGCGGCACGGTAACCTCTTCAAAGGCCAGGCCTGATTGTTTCGCCGCCAGCCAGCCGCGCAGCGACCAGCTGGAATAATTCTTGTTGCCGATGATCAGTTTCATGTGCCGCCCCGTTTGCCCAAAATCTGCCGGTTTCAGCTTTGCGCGGCTTCCAGCACGGCAGCGCGCAGCTGGTCTATGCCCAGCCCTTTTTCCGAAGACGTGACGATGATCTGCGGAAACGCCGCTGGCCGTTTACGCGCCGCAGCTATGGTCGCGGCAGTCACTGCTTCCAGTTCGCTGGCCTTGATTTTAT
>JBGSTI010000021.1:0-4819 GCA_041736605.1 Sphingomonadaceae bacterium | reverse complement strand
GCGCCTCTTCCACCCGGCCTGCGCGGCGCAGGCCATGGCCCTGCACCAGCAGGTCATGCGCGCTGTTCTGGTTCATTCCGCCTTGCAATGCTGGGCGATAAAGGCCGCGTGGCTGGGCTGTTTCATGGCCTCTGCCGCCATCGCCGCGCGCAGCTTGGCCAGCCAATCGCGCCCTTCTGGCCCGCGATAGCCGACAATCGGGTCCACCCGCTAGGGCAAATTGCCCTGGCCGATATGCACCGCATGCCAGCTGGGTGGGCCAAACAAGTCCATATCACGGGCGATATGGCGGCCATAACGCGCGAAATGGTCAATCTTGAACGCCAGACTATCGGGCACATCCATCGCCCGGCAATAACGCCACAATTCGGCGTCATCGCGCGTGTTCAGCTTGTAATGCAGGATGATGAAATCGCGGATACGATGATATTCGGTGGTCGCGACATGATTATATTCATCGCGCAGGATCGGATCGAAATCGCGGTCTGGAAACAGCGCCAGCAATTTCGATATCCCGGCCTGAATCAAATGCAGGCTGGTTGATTCCAGCGGCTCCAGAAATCCGCTCGACAGGCCGATGGCAATGACATTGCGGTCCCAGAATTTGCGCCGCATCCCCGTTACAAAACGCAGGCGATTGGGCTCAGCCAGCGGCTTACCGTCCAGATGCGCCAGCAAGGTTTCGTGGACCTTGTCCTCATCGATGAACGGGCTGGAATAGACATAGCCATTTCCGGTGCGGTGCTGAAGCGGGATGCGCCATTGCCAGCCCGCCTCATGCGCAGTGGATCGGGTATAGGGGGTGGGATCGCACACCTTTTCGCACGGGATAGCCATCGCGCGATCACAGGGCAGCCAGTGGCTCCAATCGTCGTATCCGGCTTTCAGCGCGCCCTCAATCAACAGTCCGCGAAAGCCCGAGCAGTCGATAAACAATTCCGCCGTTATTATGCGGCCATCGGCCATCGTCACGCTGTCAACAAAGCCGGTTTCGCCGTTCAGTGTCACATCGGCAATCTTGCCCTCGATACGGGTAACGCCGCGTTCCTCGGAATAGGCGCGCAGATATTTGGCATAGAGCCCGGCGTCGAAATGATAGGCATAGTCAAAGGTCGATAACACAGTTCGCGGATCGCCGCTGGGCAGATTGAATTTGCCCGCGCGCGCCATATGCCATGCCATCGAAAGATCATCGAACGGGGCCGGATCGCCCTGCCTGTTCGCCTGTGCCCATTGCTGATGCACCGATACGATATCATAGGGTTTGCCGTGCGGGCCGAACGGATGGAAATAGCGATTGCCAACATGGCCCCAGTTCACAAATTCGATGCCCAGCTTGAACGTGCCCTGCGTGCGCTTCACAAAGGTGCGCTCATCAATGCCAAGCATCTGGTTGAATGTGCGGATCGGCGGGATCGTCGCTTCACCAACGCCGACGGTGCCAATTTCTTCTGACTCGATCAGGGTGATCTGGCAGCCCTTGGCCAGCGTATTTGATAGCGCCGCCGCCGTCATCCAGCCCGAAGAACCGCCGCCAACGATCAGAATCGAACGAATAGCACGGTCATCGCCCTGCGGCGTGGATTGGGAATGTGATGTCATGGCATTCTTCTTATCAGGTTTGCAGGCACCAAACGCAAGACGGGCCGGAGTGGAAACCACCCCGGCCCGCTTTGGTTTTCCGATTGCCGGTCCCGCTCGTGACAGGACCGGCGATCAGGATCAGAAGTTGAACTTCACCGAAGCCGATACCGTGCGGCCCAGTGCCGGGGTCGACGTCATGACTGCCGGGGTCACCGAAGCATCGGCGATGCCCACACCATTGCCGCGTGCGTCAAAGGTGTTGAACAGGTTATAGACGTTGAGGCCGACTTCAACATTGTCCAGCGGGTAAACGCGCAGATTGGTGTTGAAAATGGCCTTGCCCGGATATTCGAACGCGCCGTCAAACACGCCGGTCTGACCAACCATGGCGACACCGATGGTGGCAATGTCTGCCACGTCATAGGCTGCCGTCACGGTATAGCTCAGATCAGGGATGCCCGGTGCCCGCGTGAACGCGGTTGCGCCGCTCAGCTTGCGCTTGGCGTCTGAGTAGGTGGCGTTGGCTGCCAGCGAGAAACCGCCATTGCGGTAGGTCGCGAACATTTCCAGGCCCTTGGACTTATAGTTCGAATCGATCACGCAGCCGCCGGTGGGGCAGTCATTGGTCACGGTCGGCTCATAGTTGCTCTGCTTGAACTTGCCGCTCAGCAAGGTCAGTTCGATGGTATAGTCACCACCGGCCAGAACGCCGCGATTCTTGATACCCAATTCATACTGGGTAACAAAATCGACCGACGGGGTGCGGCCATCCGATGCACAGCCGAACTGGGCGGGACGGGTGATGACGCCCGCCGAATTGCGCAGCGCGACATCATCGGCGGTGCACAGGCCGCCATCGGCGCGGAACTTGCCGCCCACGGTCTGACGGTCCGAGTTGAAGCGGCCGCCGCGCGATGCACGAGCGAACACCGACAGATCGGATGTTACCTTATACAGCGCACCACCGGTCCAGCTGGTATAGCTGCGGCTGTAATCCAGCACTTCACGCGCGCCATTGGCGGTCATGGTCGGAATTACGACACCGTTCGAGGTGATCGGGAATTCCGTGCCACCGGCAATGGTATAGCCCGATGCCTTGACCTTTTCAAAACGGATGGAGCCATCCAGATTGAAGCTTTCATTGTCCAGCACCAGCTGCATGTACGGCGCGGTGTTGGTATAGTTCAGGTCATAATCACGGGCGCAGCAATTGCCCCAGTTATTATTGTAACCCGAAATACCTTCAACCGTCAGGCGGTTGCCCGCTGCGTCCAGCAAGTCAAGCTGCGAAGGATTGTCACCATTCAATTCGCGGGTCGACTTGTTGACATGCCAATCAGCCGCAATGTTCTGGTCCATATAGAAATAGCCAGCGCGTGCGGTAAGGTCGGCAAAGCCCGTGTCAAATTCGCCGGTCAGGACGAAATCGTTCACAAAGCTGCCCATGTCGCGGATGTTGGTCTTAACGTTGACGTTATTGTCCAGATAGGTGCCGGTATAATTGGCACCGGCATTGGGGCCGCTGGCATAGACAACACGAGCAACAGTCGAACCATTGACGGTCGAACCCAGAATGCCCGACGTGCGCGTGATCCCCAGGAACGGCGAGGCAAAGCCGCCGCTCATGTCGCTGTAACGCATGTTGTTGCGCACCGAGAACATGTCGTCGAATTCATATTCGAACTGTGCGCCGATGCTGGCCTGTTCGGTAGTGATGCCGTCCATGGCAACCCGTTCCAGCTGGCCTTCACGATTATAGATCAGGAACGACTGGTTATAGATCGAATAGTTGGTCTGATCGCGGCCATCAAAGCCGGGGAAAGGCGCAACCTTGGTTACCTTGTTGCCGCTGATCGTGGCAAGCGCAGGGGCGCCGGTATAGTTCGGCTCTTGCGTGTCGGCATATTTGAACAGCAGGCGGAAAAAGCCCTTGCCGTCGTCAAATTCCTTGGTGATGTTTGCCTTGATCTGCACGCTTTCGCTGACCGTATAGCTGGCACCAGCCGGGCCACGGCCCTTTTTGGCAAAGCCGCCCACATGGAACGACAGCGTGTCGTTGATCGGGCCACCATAGCGGAAATTGACCTGCTTTTCATCAAAGCCAAGGCCGGTCTTCAGCTCGACAAAGCCACCTTCTTCACGGCCGGTATGGCTGATATAGTTGATGACCGCGCCCGGTGCCTGCGACGCAAAAGTGGTCGACGAACCGCCGCGAACAGCTTCTACGCTGGCGGTGGTGGCGTCAAACTTGGTCCAATAGTCGTTGTTACCGAACTGGATGTCACCAAACAGAACGACGGGCAGGCCGTCTTCTTGCAGCTGGACGAACGGCGAACCACCGGTGGCGACGGGCAGGCCGCGCACAGCGATGTTCGAGTTACCACCAGGGCCGGACGTGCCGGGAACCTGAATACCGGGCAGCAGGCGGAAAATTTCCGCTTCTGAACTGGGCTGGAAATCGTCGATCAGGTCCGACGAGACACTGGTCACCGAGATCGAGGATTCCAGCTGGCGCTGGCCACCGCCCGATGCGGTAACAACAATAACGTCAAGGCCAGTGGCCTCTTCCTCAGCGGGGGCTTCCTGGGCGGCAGCCATGCTTGGCATTGCCAAGGCAGCCACCAGCGCCAATGCCGACGCGCAAGGATATGTGAAATTCCGTTTGATCATGAGTCTCTCCCTCAGACGTGCACGAACCATGATGTCATTCGTGCTTCGATTTTGTGCGGTAATGTTCAATTCAATCGATTGCAATATAGAAATGCAATCGATTGATTTTTGTCTTTGCAAGCGACTTTGCTGCAACAGCAGTTGCGTTTGTAACAAGTCGCCTATGTGTCAATCGGCGGACTTCAGCGCCAATTCCGCTAAACAGATAGCCCCCAGCGGCCCTGCCTGACCACCCAAAGCGGCATGCGCAATCCGCGCCTCGATGCTGTGCGCGTCAACAAAGGGCAGATAGCCGCCAAGCTTTTCCACCACGGCAGCGCGAATCGCGGGCAACAGATGCGGTTGACCAACGCCAACCCCGCCGCCCAGCAAAATGCGCGCCGGGGCCAGCGTAACGAACAAGGTCGAGAACGCTTCAGCCAGCGCATCGATCACCGGCAGCCAGTGCGGATCATCGGCGGCCAGTTCATGCCCCGGCTTGCCCGCCCGCGCCTGAATCGCGGGGCCGCTGGCCAATCCTTCCAGGCAATCGCCATGAAAGGGGCAGGTGCCGGCAAAATCATCG
>JBGSTI010000014.1:0-3841 GCA_041736605.1 Sphingomonadaceae bacterium | reverse complement strand
GACCGGGCATGCCCCATCAGCGCGCAACAGATTTGATAAGGAGCTTTTAGACCATGGCCAAGGAACCCACCAGTTCATCCGACAAACCCGCTGCCCGCACTCGCAAGGCTGCGCCTAAGCTGGAAAAAATCGCCGCAGAAGCGGTCGAAACCGCAGGCGAAACGCGCAAGACTTTTGAAGAGCGCGTTGCGGCGGCGCGCGAAACCGTGACTGAAAAGGCCGGTGAAGCGCGGACCAAGTTCGACGAAACCACCAGCCAGTGGACCGAGGAAGCCAAAGTTCTGGGCGGTCAGGCCAAGGAAAAGGCCGGTGATCTGGCCCAGCAGGCCAAGGCAAAGACCAGCGACGCGCTGGGCAATGTTGGCAAGCTGATTGCCGAAGCCGCACCCACCATCGACGAAAAAATCGGCGGCAAATATGGCGATTATGCGCGCCAGGCTGGCCGTGCATTGGAAGAAACTGCGGCCAAGGTGGAAGCCAAGGATCTGGGCGAACTGGCTGATGACACCCGCGAATTTGTGCGCAAGAGCCCGGCTCTGGCGCTTGGCATCGCGGCTGTGGCCGGTTTCCTGATCTCGCGCGCGTTCAAGGGCGGATCGGATCAGGCCTGATCTTAATGCGGGGAGGTGGCGATTTGTGCCCCCTCCCCGCCGTTTTTGCCCCATCGTTCCAATAGCCTAGGCCCGGCCCCTTATGACAAATCCCCTGCCCGGCTTGAAAGGTTCGCCCATTGGCGAGCCGGAAATGACGCCGCCCGGTTCCGGCGCGGATATCGGCAACACCCTGTCCGGCCTGTGGCAGGATGGCCGCACCCTGATCGAGGTTGAGTTCGCCTATCATCAGGCGCGGCTGCTTTATGCCGTGGATCGCGGCAAACATATCGGCATGTTATTGGCGCTTTGCGGCGGATTTGCATTTTGCGCGTTGTTGACCGCGATTGTCGGCATATTGCTCGCCTTGGCGCCATTGATCGGGCCTTGGGGCGCGATGGCATTGGTGACCTTTGTCTGCCTTGCGCTTGCGCTGCTCACTTTGATGATGGCGGTGCGCCGATCACGCGATCTAAAGCGCAATTTCATCGGCATGGATGACGATCAAAATGGAGGACAGGCATGAACGCCCGCCCCACCAATGATGATCTGAGGCTGTTACGGGCTTTGCGCAAACAGGCGACCGCCCGGATCGATGCCCGTATCGGCCAAGCCAAAAGTGACCTAGCCCCCGCCACGCTGAAATCTCGGCTGTCGATCAAATTGCGCGATGAAGCCAAGGGCATGGGACAGGAAGCGGTATATTGGGGCCGCAACCATAAGGGCCTGCTGGCTGGCGGAATTGCCGCCATTCTGGCCTGGTTTTTCCGGCGTCCTTTGGCCGACGGCATGATCAAGATACTGGACCGCTATTTCCCCTCCCCCGAAAATCCGGACGCCCCCCAATACGAACCGGATAGCCACCAAGACAGGATGAACTGACATGGCATTTGACCGTGAAAAAATTGACGAGCTGAAATCGCGCCTTTCCGATGGCAGCCGCGAATTGCGCGATACGGCGCAGGTTAAGGCAGCAAAAGCGCGCGAATGGGCGGGTGACACCAAGGCTTCGCTGGAAGACGGCATGGTTGACGTGCGCGCCAAGGCTTCGCAAAAATCGGGCGAAGCTGTCGATTGGGCCAAGGAACATCCGGTCGCCATGATCGGCGCTGGTCTGGTTGCAGGCGCGCTTATCGGGGCCTTGATACCCAAGGGCACGGGGCGCAAGGCCGCAAGCCGGACCGGCGGTTTCCTGTCGCGTTATGGCAGCGAAATCTTTGGTCTCGCCGTTGCATTGAGCGCAGGCGCACGCGAAAAAGCCAGTGACGCGATGGCCAAGGGCCATGATGCCGCAGGCAAGCTGGCCGATCAGGCACGCGAAAAACTCAAGCGCGATTGATTTTTTCGGCACCGACCTTGGTCTTAACCCCCTTGCGCCTGCTGGCGATGCCGCTAAACGCCCTCGCCATGGCAGGCCTGCAAATGCGCAGGCCAGTAAAGCGAATTTGCAAGGGATTGGCATGAGCAAAATGCATCTGGTGATGGGCGGTCGGGTTTCAGACCCGCAGACCCTGGAGTTCAAGGATCTGTCCAAGGTTGATCTGGTCGGGGTGTTCCCTGACTATGCATCGGCCGAAGAAGCTTGGCGCAGCAACGCACAGCGCACCGTGGATGATGCAGAAATGCGTTATGTGATCGTGCATCTGCATAAGCTGCTGGAGCCGGGTCAGGATTGATTACAATTTGTACTCCGGCGAAAGCCGGGGGCCAGTTGCTGATACATCCGCATCGACAGACTGGGTCCCGGCTTTCGCCGGGATACATTTACAGCAAAAAGGGCGGCGGACCATTGGTCCAGCCGCCCTTTTCTGCGCCATAGTAAACCGAAATCAGATAAATTCGATTTTCGACACCAGGTAAAATTTGTCACCCGATGGCACCGTCACTTCGATTTCGTCATCGACATGACGGCCAATCAAGGCGCGGCCCAGAGGGCTGGAATAGCTGATCATACCCAGTTTCGCGTCTGCTTCGGCCTGTCCGACAATCTGATATTTCACCGGCTTGTCGTCTTCATCGATCAGCGTCACGGTTGCGCCGAACACGATCTTATCGCCCGACAGCGTGGTCGGATCGATGATGTGCGCGCGGCTCAACTTGTCTTCCAGATCGGCGATGGTCGCCTCAACCTGGCCTTGGCGCTCCTTGGCCGCATGATATTCTGCGTTTTCGGAAAGGTCGCCATGGGCGCGCGCTTCCTCGATCGCATCAACAATTTGTGGTCGCTCAATTTTCAGAGCTTTCAACTCACCCATCAGCTTTTCATAGCCGATGTGCAGCATCGGCAGCTTTTCAACGCTGGCCATAAATGCCCTTTACCCTTCATTCTGGGCTGCCCCCAATTGGGGACAACCGGTCTATGAACCGGGGCAAATGCTCCGGTCCTGTATAGTGCGGAAAATTCCGCCTTGTTCAGGCCTGATAGTCTTTGGCGGCGATCAGTTGCCAGACCTGTCATAATAGGCCTGAAGCGGCGTTACTTCAAGACTTGCAGCCTGCAACGCGGCAATTGCCTCAACCGAAGCGCGCGCTGCCGATGCGGTGGTGAAATGCGCCACCTTGTGCGTCAGCGCCGAACTGCGGATTGATTGCGAGTCTTTCAGGCTTTGCCAGCCATCGGTGGTGTTGAAAATCAGGTCCACCTTGCCATCTACAATGCTGTCGACAATGTGCGGACGCCCTTCCAGCACCTTGTTGACCATTTCCACCGGCACATTCTGGTCGGCCAGATAACGCGCCGTGCCCGATGTCGCGATAATGCGAAAGCCCAGTTCAACCAAGCGCCGCGCCGGTTCAACGATCAGCGGCTTATCGGTTTCCTTCACCGAAATGAACACCGTGCCTGATGATGGCAGGATCGTGCCCGCCCCCAATTGCGCCTTGGCAAAGGCAATGGGGAAGCCAAGATCGATGCCCATCACTTCGCCCGTGGATTTCATTTCAGGCGACAATACCGGATCGACACCGGGGAAGCGATTGAACGGGAATACCGCCTCTTTCACCGCCATATAGTCAATATCGCGCTTGATGGTCGGCAGATCGTCGAGCATTTCGCCCGCCATGATCCGCGCCGCGAATTTGGCAATGGGCTGACCAATGGCCTTGGCAACGAAAGGCACCGTTCGGCTGGCGCGCGGATTGACTTCGATCAGATAGACCTCATCATCCTTTACCGCGAACTGGATATTCATCAGGCCACGCACTTTCAGGCCAAAGGCCAGCTTTTCGGCCTGACGCTCCATCTCGGCGAT
>JBGSTI010000499.1:0-3690 GCA_041736605.1 Sphingomonadaceae bacterium | reverse complement strand
CAGTCGCTCAGCCGTTTGAGCACCTCCTTGGCAACATGGACGCTTGTCGTGACATCTCTGGGTATGACGATAGAACCATCATTTGATGGAATCGCGCCCTTCTCATTAATATGGTCAATGCGTTTCGTAAGCGCAGTGGCTTCACGTCGCCGCCGATCGGCGCAATTCTTGTCACGCCTTGGATCCCGATAGGGCGTTAACACATCGCACTTGTCCAAGGCGAAGCGCCTCATGTCGGAGTCCGTTATCGATTTTGCGACGCTGTTTCCAAAAATGACGTCTGCGTCTGACCTAAGGGCCCCTTGTTTGCGCACCCATGTCTCGTTTAAAGGACCAAAGACACCAACCAAATGATTGTAACCTGAAACCGCATCGGTTGAACGGATAAGTCGTTTCGCTTCTCGCAGTTCTACCAGCATTTCACCAACGACTGACATTGTTTCATTCGAAAATTCTGCCATCTTTTCAATCTCTTTCTCCTCATAAACCCGTTCGTTTTCACAATTTGATTTCTCCATGTCACGTGCTTGAGTCAGTTTTTCATTTTTCTCTGTCTCGATACGCGCATCGCGATCCTTGTCGGCTTCATACATCAATACAACCAAGCCAATTAAAATAGGCACGAAAGCTAACACTGCGGTTTGAATGAATCTGTGCGTCAAAATTTTGCCGTTAGTCACGTCGCAATCCCCCAATCGCCTCACTGTCATAATGAATTCATGAACCACGAAATCAAGGGTAAACGCCAGAGCGCCCTCAATGAGAAAATTCATAACTCTGCTACATACCTATTTGGCTATCTGGGTTGCTTGCAAAGGCACAGAAAAGGGACTTCCCAACCCCTCTTGCCCCGCTCTCCAGCTTCACTTACACCAATGTAAATGACGCCCCCCGATCACACAGAGCAACCATCATCCGCCCCTGTCAGCCACACGCTTGATTGGACGGCGGGCTATGCCCATCCGTCGGCTTGGGCGCAGGACTTTCCGCCGCTTTCGGTGCCCGACATGCTGTTTGCCACCGCGAGCGCGCGTGGGGCCATGCCGTTTTGTGACTTTATGGGGCGGCGCACTAGCTATGCGGAATTGGCGCGCGATGTGCGCCGTGCGGCCAGGGGCCTTCAGGATCTAGGCTTTGCGCGCGGGGACCGGATTGCGTTGTTCCTGCCCAATGTGCCGCATTATCCGGTGGTCTATTATGGCGCGATGGCGGCGGGTTTGATTGTCGTCAATTGCTCGCCGCTCTATTCTGCGGACGAGCTGGCGCATCAGCTGGCCGATGCGGGCGCGCGGGCTTTGGTGACGGTGTCGGCGGCGGCGTTGCTGCCCACGGCGCTGACATTGCTCGATCGCGGCGCGCTGGACCGGATGATTGTCGGCTCGGTGGCCGAGGCTTTGCCGCCGGTCAAACGCCTGGCGTTTAAACTGTTCAAGCGCAGCCAGACTGCCGCCATCCCCGCCGATCCGCGCATTACGCCCTATGCCGATCTGCTGGCGAACAACGGCGATTATACGCCCGCCGCGATTGATCCGCAGCAGGATGTCGCGCTGCTGCAATATACCGGCGGCACCACCGGTGTGCCCAAGGGCGCGATGCTGACGCACCAGAATCTCACCGCCAATGCGCGGCAGGTAAATGCGATTGATCCCGATCGTGACCGGCTGGACCGCATTCTGGGCGTGCTGCCGTTTTTCCATGTGTTTGCCAATACCTGCGTGCTCAATCGCACCGTGGCCAATGGCGGCGAAGTGGTGATGCTGCCGCGCTTTGATGCGCGCGATGCGCTGGCCGCGATCAATCGCACGCGCGTGACCGCGATGCCGGGCGTGCCCACCATGTATCAGGCGCTGCTCGATCATCCCGCTATCGCCAAGACCGATTTCACCTCGCTCCGCGTGTGCATTTCGGGCGGTGCGCCGTTGTCTGGCGAACTCAAGGCGCGCTTTGAAGAGCGTACCGGCGCGCGGCTGGTCGAAGGCTATGGCCTGACCGAAAGCAGCGGCGTGGTATCGACCAACCCCTATGAGGGGCTTTCCAAGACTGGCACCATCGGCCAGCCATTGCCTGCAACGCGCATCCGCTTGCTGGATAAGGAAGACCCAAGCCGCCTTGCCCCGCCGGGCGAACCGGGCGAACTGGCCTTTGCCGGGCCGCAGGTGATGAAGGGCTATTGGAACCAGCAAGGGGCCAATGCCGATCTGATCGCTGATGGCTTTTTGCGCACCGGCGATGTCGCCAGCGTTGATGCGGATGGCTATTTGAAGATCGTTGACCGGATCAAGGATATGATAGCGGTGGGCGGGTTCAAGGTGTTCCCCAGCCAGGTTGAGGCGGTGCTATATGCCCATCCGGCGGTGAAGGAGGCTTTGGTGATTGGTGTGGCCGATGCCTATCGCGGCGAAAGCCCGCAAGCCTGGGTGGCGCTGAATGCCGATGAGATCGCGTCGGGTGAGGTGTTGCGCGATTGGGCCAATGTGCGGCTGGGCAAGCATGAACGGCTGACGGCGGTGACCATCGTTGACGCCTTGCCCAAGACGATGATCGGCAAGCTGGACCGCAAGGCCTTGCGCCAGATGGTGGCGGCGCAGCGGGCCTAAACAGGTTCGACCGCCGTCGTCCTGATACGCGACACTCCGCAATTCACCGCAGGTTAGGGGCGGAATGGCTTGCCAGCCTGAAATCTGTGTGTTCTATTCGTCAAAAGACATAGGGCAGGAGCAGGTAATGGCAGGCATTTCACCACGCTGGAAATCCGCAGATGCGGCAACCGCGCCACAGCGGACCCATTGGACGCGGCGGATGAGCGACCATATCGCCTATGCTCTGCTGATTTACACCACGCTTCAGATATTCGTGACTGTTCACGCGCTGAAGGGTGAGGGCGGTTCGATCCTCCCCTATTTTGCGCTGGTATTTCTGGTGGGCATGGTGATTCCGGCCTGTCGTTCGCTGGAGCGCCGCTGGGAACGGCTGGAAGATAGCCAGATTGCCGATGAAGCACTGGCCGCGCCATTTCGCCGCGATGCCATATTGGTGTGGGTGGCGGCCATTGGCATGCCATTCCTGTTTACCGCCATCATTACCGGCTTGTCTGCGCTGGGCTGATCGCCGGCCTGCATCGCCCCCATCATTGACAGCGCGCCCGCCGCGCGCCACATCCCGGCGATGCTCAGCCAAGAAGAAGCCTGCACGCGGGTCGCCGATATTGTCAAAGCCGCCAAGGCCGCCGGAGCAACGGCGGCTGATGCCAGCTATTCGTGCGATGAATCGCTGGAGGTGCAAGTGCGCCTTGGCAAGCTTGAAGATGTAGGCCGCTCTGAAGGGCAATCGATTGGCTTGCGCGTGTTTATTGGCCAGCAATCGGCCAGCATTTCCACCAGCGATACGGATCCGGCGCGCTTTACAGAGCTGGCTGAGCGCGCAATTGCTATGGCCAAGGCGACACCGGCCGATCCCTATGCGGGCCTGGCCCCCGCAGAGCTGCTGCTGCCCGCCGGTGATTGGACAAGCCAAGAGGCGGCGCTGGACGGTGATGATGGCGGCTTGGCCGATCCACAGGAATTGCGCGAAACGGCGCTGGCGGCAGAGGATGCTGCACGAGCGCAAAGCGGCATCAGCAACAGCGAAGGCGGCGGTGCCACCAGCGGGCGCAGCGTATCGGCGCTGGCCACCAGCCATGGTTTCTGCCGC
>JBGSTI010000491.1:0-2614 GCA_041736605.1 Sphingomonadaceae bacterium | reverse complement strand
CAATGCCATTGCCTGGGCCAGCGGCCATATCGCCCTGCCCCGCATGGTCAAAGCGGGCTTCTGGCTGGATCTGGCGGGTGTGCCGTTGATCGTCGGCACCATCTGGGTGGTTTCAATTGTAATCAATTGAGCGCATAACGGGCCATCATAATGAGGAGCCTGAAACATGCCTGATACTCCCGCCGCCACCAGCCCAGGCGAATTGCTGGGTAAGCCCGATCCGCGCCGCAAGCCCAAGGCCGATACCCATAAGCTGCCGGGCCGCACTCTAAAGCCCTCCACATTGATGATGGGCCATGGCTATGATCCTGTCCTGTCCGAAGGTGCGCTGAAACCGCCGATCTTTCTTACCTCCACCTTCGCCTTTGAAAGCGCAGCGGCGGGCAAGCGTCATTTCGAGGGGCTGACCGGCAAGCGCCCCGGCGGCGCAGAAGGCCTGGTCTATTCGCGTTTTAACGGCCCCAATCAGGAGATATTGGAGGATCGCCTCGCCATATGGGACGGCGCGGAAGACTCGCTGGTTTTTTCGAGCGGCATGTCGGCCATTGCCACGTTGCTGCTCGCTTATGTTGGACAGGGCGATGTGATCGTGCATTCGGGCCCGCTTTATGCCGCGACCGAGGGATTTATTGCCAAGGTGATGGCGCGGTTTGGCGTGCTCTATGTCGATTTTGCCGCCGGGGCGACGCCTGAAGACATCGCCGCTACGATCGAAAAGGCCAAGGCGATGGCGCAGGACAGCGGTGGCCGCGTGGCGATGATCTATCTGGAAAGCCCAGCCAATCCCACCAATGCGCTGGTCGATATCGAAGCGGTGGCAGAGGTGCGCGATGCCTTGTTCGCCGATAGCGACGCCCCGCCGCCCATCGCCATCGACAACACGTTTCTGGGGCCATTGTGGCAAAGGCCGCTGGATCATGGCGCAGACATTGTCGTCTATTCGCTGACCAAATATGTTGGCGGGCATAGCGATCTGGTGGCGGGGGGCTTAAGCGGGGCAAAGCGCCACATGGATCCGGTGCGCGCGCTACGCAACACGATGGGCACGATTTGCGATCCCAATACCGCATGGATGCTGATGCGCAGCCTGGAAACCGTGGAACTGCGCATGACCCGCGCGGGCGAAAATGCCGCCAAGGTCTGTGCGTATCTGAAAAGCCATCCCAAGGTCGTGGGCCTTGGCTATCTGGGCATGATCGATGATCCGCGCCAGCAGGATATCTATAATCGCCATTGCAGCGGGGCAGGCTCCACCTTTTCGTTGTTTATCAAAGGCGGCGAGGCGGAAAGCTTTCGGTTTCTGGACGCTCTGCGCATTGCCAAGCTGGCGGTCAGCCTTGGCGGCACCGAGACCTTGGCCAGCCACCCGGCGGCGATGACGCATCTGTCTGTGCCCGATGCGCGCAAGGCCTTATTGGGCATCACCGATAATCTGGTGCGGATTTCGGTGGGGATCGAAGATGCCGATGATCTGATCGCCGATTTCGAACAGGCGCTGGCGCAGGTTTGATGGCATAGAGAAACCCCGTGCTCCGGCGCAGGCCGGAGCGGTGGCGGTAAAATGCGACATCAATTCTTGAGGGCCAACGCTCCGGCCTGCGCCGGAGCACCTTTGGGAATCGCGCCTACATTCGCCCCGACAGGATCAACCACGCTGAGAGTGCATTAAGCGCCGTATAGCCCAGATACGTCCCCGCCGCCCAATCGGACCCCGCGCCGGCAAACAGCATCGAACCCAGCAGGATCGCAAATTCCAGCACGAATCCCCCGCGCCCGCCCTTGTCGAGCAGGAAGGACGGCAATTGCTTGAGCACCGGGTGCCCGCTTTCGCTGACCGCCTTGTGCATCGCGAAATTGGCAATGCCGCACAGGAAACAGATGAGAATGGCCATGGCGGCGATGATAGCGCGTTTGCGCAACCTTGCCTATGCCGCTTGGACCGCGCCCTCGTTCATGATACGTTCTGACGCGAATCGAAGGAACGGGGATCATCATGACGGGCAAGATCACATTCTATACAAACCCGATGTCGCGCGGGCAGATTGCGCGCTGGGCCTTGCATGAGGCGGGGGCTGAATACACGCAGGTGCTGCTGGATTATGGCAGCAGCATGAAGGATGCAGAGTTTCTGGCGGTAAACCCGATGGGCAAGGTGCCTGCGATTGTCTGTGGGCATCAGGTGGTCACCGAAACGGCGGCAATCTGTGCGTTTCTGGCTGATCACTTCCCCGAAGCCGAATTGGCCCCGACATTACACGAACGCGCCGATTATTATCGGTGGATGTTCTTTGCCGCCGGGCCGATGGAGGCTGCGATCACCAACCGCGCCTTTGGTTTCAATGTGGATGAAAATGCCCAGCGTTCGGCGGGCTATGGCACCTATGATCATATGGTCGCCACGCTGGAGGGCTGGTTGAAAGACCGCGACTATATTTGCGGGGACCGGTTTACCGCGGCTGATATCTATGTTGGCGCACAGGTCGATTGGGGGCTGGCGTTCGGCACGCTGCCCGAAAACGAGGCATTTCACGCCTATGCCGAGCGGATGCGCTGGCGCCCCGCCTATCAGGCGGCAAAGGCCATCGATAGCGACCTGATCAACGCGGCGCAGCGC
>JBGSTI010000375.1:0-1534 GCA_041736605.1 Sphingomonadaceae bacterium | reverse complement strand
CCATCCGCCAAGGGCCAGCCGTCGCGAGCCTCAATTTCGGCGGCGATGATGCCGCTCGTGCGCTGGCCGCCTTTGTGCTCAGCTGTCCGACAATCAGCAATCCCAATCGCACCGATGCCAGCGGCCTGACCCGCTCTGCCGATTGGCAGCCGATCTGCGCCGCTGCCAAATCCACCCGCGCCAGCGACGCCCCGGCGTTTTTTGCGCGCTATTTCGAAACGCTGGAGGTGGATGGCGGCAATGCCTTTGCCACCGGCTATTTCGAGCCAGAAATCGCCGGATCGCGCACCCGCCGCCCCGGTTATGACACCCCGGTCTATCGCCGCCCGCCCGATCTGGTGGAAACCGATCTGGGCAAATTTTCCGAAGACCTCAAAGGCCGCAAAATTCGCGGGCGCATCGACGGGCAGCAACTGGTGCCCTATCATGATCGCACCGCGATTGAGGAAGGCGCGCTTGCGGCACGCGGGCTGGAACTGGCCTGGGTGGCCGATCCGGTCGAGTTTTTCTTTCTGCAAGTGCAGGGCTCGGGCCGCCTGATCCAGCCCGATGGCAGCGTGATCCGCATCGGTTATGACAGCCAGAATGGCCATGCCTATACCGGCATTGGCGGCCTGCTGCGCCAACGCAATGTGTTGGCCCCCGGACAGGCATCGATGCAGGGGATTGTCGACTGGATTCACGCCAATCCGGCAGAGGGCAAGGCGCTGATGCGCGAGAACCGCTCGTTCGTGTTCTTCCGCGAAATCACCGGTCCCGGCCCGCTGGGCGCGATGGGCTATGCCGTGGGCGGCGGCGATAGCGTGGCGGTGGACCCGGCCTTTGTGCCGATGGGCGCGCCGGTATTCCTGTCAATGGACCGCGCTGAACCCAATGGCCTGTGGGTGGCGCAGGACACCGGCGGCGCGATCAAAGGGCCAAACCGCTTTGACACTTTCTGGGGCGCGGGCGAACAGGCGCGCGGGATTGCAGGCGGCATGTCAGCCAAGGGCCGCGCGTTTATTCTGGTGCCCGCCGGAACCTTTGCCCGCCTGTCACGGGGCCAGTAATGGCCGGTGACCGGCCCGGCAGGCGTGGCCAGCTAAGCCCACAGGAAAGCGCCTTGTGGAAGCGCGTGGCGGCCACGGTAAAACCGATTCACGCCCGCGCGCCCTCTATCCCGCCCTTTGCCGATGCCTTGCCCGAAGCGCCACCGCCGCGCGGGGTGGCGGGCCTAAAATTTGAAAAGCCGCAGCGCCCGCGGCCTGATTTCATTGATGATTCCCTACGCAAACCCGTGCCCGTGCCAGTCGAGGCCGGGCTGGACGGGCATTGGGACCGGCGGTTTCAGCGCGGCCATATCCAGCCCGATATCTCGGTGGATCTTCATGGCCATACGCTGGCCAGCGCCCATGCCCGGCTGGAACATGCGCTGGATAATGCCATGCTGCATGGCCACCGCGTCATCCTGCTCATCACCGGCAAGCCGCGCAGCCCCGATGAACGCGATTCGCGCGGCGGACGGCGCGGTGCAATCCGTGCGGCAGTGACCGAC
>JBGSTI010000469.1:0-13354 GCA_041736605.1 Sphingomonadaceae bacterium | reverse complement strand
TATTTTCGCTCTGCCCGGATCAACTGGTGCGGTGCAGGATGGCTGGGATGATATCCTGCAATATCAGCTGGATAGCCGACATACTCCATGCAATTTCGTAGAACTTTTCCCGCGTTTGATGGAAAAGTGATGGGGATTTCCTGCTAATCGCGCTGGTATTTGTTCCATTTATGTTCTAATATTATGGGATGGCCGAACGTCGTCTCATCCCCCCTCCCGTCAAAGGTCGTGGCGCAACGCTTGGGGTTACGTCGTCGCGCTTTAACTTGCCTTTGCAAGAGGCCGATGGCGACTGGCTCGACGCGGCAAGCAGCATTGATGGCGAAGCACCACCGCTGCGCACGACCGTCACCGAAGAGCATCCGCGTTCGATCCTGACCTTTAACCGTTCGCCCGACATTCCCTTTGACCGGTCGATCAATGCCTATCGCGGCTGTGAACATGGCTGTATCTATTGCTATGCACGGCCCAGCCATGCGTGGCTTGATCTATCGCCAGGGCTGGATTTCGAAACGCAGTTATTTGCAAAGCCCAGCGCGCCCGATCTGCTGCGCCAGACTTTGGCCAAGCCCGGCTATGCCCCTGCCCCTATCGCGATTGGCACCAACACCGATCCCTATCAACCCACCGAAGGCCGCTATCGTATCACCCGGCAATTGCTGGAAATCTGCCTGGAAACGCGGCATCCTATCATTATCACCACCAAATCTGATCGGGTGCTGCACGATCTGGACATACTGACCGAACTCGCGCGCTTGAAACTGACGGGTGTTACGCTTTCGATCACCAGCCTGGACCGCACGATTGCGCGAAATATGGAGCCGCGCGCCGCCGCACCACACAAACGTCTGCAAGCCGTTGCAGCTCTGGCCAAGGCCAATGTGCCCACTTATGTGAATATCGCGCCCATTGTCCCGGCGATCACCGATCATGAGATCGAGACGATTGCGGAACAAGCAGCGGCCCATGGTGCGCGGGGCATTTCAGCGATTCCGCTGCGCCTGCCGCACGAAGTCGCGCCTTTGTTTGAAGCCTGGCTGGCTGAACATTACCCAGATCGCGCCGCCAAGGTGATGGCGATTGTTCGATCCCTGCGCGATGGCAAGGCCAATGACCCCAGCTTTCACGGCCGCATGAAGGGCAAGGGTCCATGGGCCGACCTGCTGGCCACCCGCATGGCGCTGGCGCGCAAACGTCATGGCTTTGCCAAGGCCCGGATCGATGTGCGTTGCGACCTGTTCACGCCGCCAATCATGCCGGGCCAGCAACTGACGCTGTTTTAAGCTGGCCCCCAGCGCACCGGGGGCCGCGCGCTCAATCTACCAGCTTATAATCCTTGAACTGCTCCCGCAGCGCGGTTTTCAGGATCTTGCCTGTCGCGGTATGCGGGATTTCGTCAATGAATTCGATGGCATCGGGCAGCCACCATTTGGCGACCTTTTGCGACAAGCCATCCAGAATCGCCTGCTTGCTTGGGTTCTCGCCAGGCTTTGGCACCACCAGCAGGATCGGGCGTTCATCCCATTTGGGGTGCGCGATGCCAATGGCTGCTGCTTCGGCCACACCGGGGCAACCGACAGCGGCATTTTCCAGATCAACCGAGCTGATCCATTCGCCGCCCGATTTGATCACGTCCTTTGACCGGTCAGTAATTTGCATTGTGCCATCGGGATGGATGATCGAAACGTCGCCCGTATCAAACCAGCCATCAGGCGTCAGCGCATCGGCCTCTGCCTTGTAGTAGCGCTTGATCACCCACGGCCCGCGTATCTGCAATTTGCCGCTGGCCTTGCCATCGCGTGGCAAGACAGTGCCCGCATCGTCGACAATGCGCAGTTCGACGCCCCAGGGCACGCGGCCCTGTTTGCAGGTGACGTCCACCTGCGCATCAAAATCGAGCGAATCCCATTCCGCCGTAGGTGCACCGATTGTTCCGATTGGCGAGGTTTCGGTCATCCCCCAGGCATGGTTGACGCGCGCGCCCATTTTCATGATCCGTTCGATCATACTGCGCGGCGCGGCAGACCCGCCAATGTTGACAATCTGCAAATGCTGCGGCATTTCACCGGTGGCATCCATATGCTGGAACATGCCCAGCCATACGGTCGGCACGCCCGCCGAGTGCGTCACCCGCTCCTGGTTCATCAGGCGGATCAGCACGGCGGGATCATTGACCTGCGAATAAACCAGCTTCACCCCTGCCGCCGCTGCGCCAAAGGGGATGCCCCATGCCGCCGCGTGGAACATCGGCACCACGGGCAAAGCCACAGATTGTGCCGAAAAACTGAATACCGAAGGCGACATTTCGACAATCGCGTGCAGCACGGTGGAGCGATGCTGATACAACACACCCTTGGGATTCCCCGTGGTGCCGCTGGTATAACATAGCATGCACGGGTCGCGCTCATCGCCCATGACCCATTCGAAATCAGCATCACCCTTGGCCAGCAGTGCCTCGAAACCATCATCACCATCACTATCAAATACCACATAATATTCGATGCTTGTCCATTGCGATTTCAGCCGGTCGATGATTGGCTGGAACGCCTTGTCATAAAGCAGCACCCGGTCCTCGGCATGATTGGCGATATAGACCAGTTGCTCATCAAACAGTCGCGGGTTGATGGTGTGGATCACGCCGCCCATGCCGATGGCGCCATACCAGGCGGTGAGATGCGGGCCATGGTTCATGCCCAAAGTCGCCACGCGGTCACCGGGCTTCAGGCCCATTTTGACAAGCGCACTGGCCATGCGGCGGGCATCGCGGGCGATCCCCGCCCAATCGGTGCGCGTTTCGCGGCCATCGGCCCAATAGCTGACAATTTCGCGCCTGCCATGTTCACGCGCCGCATGGTCAATCAGGCTGGTTGCCCGAAGCTCAAAATCCTGCATTGCGCCAAGCATCCGTCTCTCCTGTGATTTTATCTTCACAAGACATATGGATAGCGCCGATTAAACTCAAATGGTTTTGGATGACCTGTTGGATCAGTTTACGACGCGCAAATGCGGTCGCTTTGCGCCCAAAATCACATTGCTGATCCCGGCCATCGGCATGATCCGTTCGGCCAAAGCGGCATCCAGCGCAAAATCCTTGCCCAATCGCAGCACCGGTTGTTCGCCATTGGCCAGATGCAGCTTTACACGCACCTCGCCCTTGGCCTCTGCCTTGCGTGGCAGCAACAGCGCTAATTCGGCGAGCGCCTGCGGCTCTGCCACATCCATTTCCAGCATCATTGGCAAAGACTGGGTAAGGCCTTCCAGCGGCTGGCCCGATCGGATGGTCAGGCGCGGTGGCTGTTCAGCGGTGGATTTATCCAGCTCGACATTCAGCAGCACACAGGCCGCATCGCTGGCCCATTGCAGGAAAGGCTCGACCAGCTTTTCCTCAAAGCAACTGGCCGAAAACTGACCCGACGCATCGGACATATCGGCCATGATAAAGTCTTTACCGCGCTTGGTCTTGCGCCGCTGAACCGATTCCACCAGCACCGCCAGAACGGCGGGCCGCCTTGTATCGGGAGCCATGTCGACGGCGCTGGCCATCACCTGCGCATAGGTCAGCGCGCCATTGGCATTGGCAATCTGGCGGTACTGGCCGACCGGATGATCGGAGAAGAAAAAGCCGAAAGCGTCTTTCTCCGCCGCCATACGCTCTGCCGTCGACCAAGGTTTGGTCATGTCCAGCCGGATGGCCTGACCGCTGCCGGTTTCCTCACCAAATAAAGCGGCCTGACCGCTGATGCGCCCCTGCTGCGCACTTTGCGCGACGCCCAAAATGGTCTCAACCGCGGCATGCACCGCGCGGCGATCATCGCAGAAATCATCAAAGCCGCCCGCCGAGGCCAGGCTTTCCAACTGACGCCGGTTGATCAGGGTTGGATCAATGCGATTGGCAAAATCGTCAATCCCGGCAAAGGGACCGTTGCGGCGGCGTTCCTCAACCACCTGCTCCATCGCGCGCTCGCCCACATTTTTGAGACCCGCCAGCGCATAGCGCACCGCCAGCCCATCCTCATCCTGCTCAACGCAAAACTCGGCCTCGCTATGGTTCACCGATGGCCCATGCAGCACGATCCCGGCGCGGCGGCAATCATCGACAAAGATCGACAGCTTTTCGCTCTGATGCATGTCGTAACACATGGATGCCGCGTAAAACTCATGCGGATAATGCGTTTTCATCCACGCGGTCTGATAGGCAAGCAAGGCATAGGCTGCTGCGTGGCTTTTGTTAAAGCCATAGCCCGCGAACTTGTCGATCAAGTCGAACAGTTCATTGGCCTTGGTCGCATCGATATTGTTCGCTGCCGCGCCTTCGACAAAGCGGCCGCGCTGCTGGTCCATTTCGGCCTGGACCTTCTTGCCCATGGCGCGGCGCAGCAGATCAGCATCGCCCAGCGAATAGCCCGCCAGCACCTGCGCGGCCTGCATCACCTGTTCCTGATAGACGATGACCCCATAGGTTTCTTTCAGGATGCCCTCCAGCAGCGGATGCGGATAGACGATCACTTCGCGGCCATTTTTGCGCGCGCCGAAACTGGGGATATTGTCCATAGGACCGGGGCGGTAGAGCGAGACCAGTGCGATAATATCGCCGAAATTGGTCGGCTTCACCGCCGCCAGCGTGCGCCGCATCCCTTCGGATTCCAGCTGGAACACGCCTACCGTATCGCCCGCCTGCAACAGATCGAACACCGCCGGATCATCGAGCGCCAGCGCAGACAGATCAATTTCGATGCCGCGCAGCGCCAGCATTTCCACCGCCTTGTGCAGCACTGACAGGGTTTTGAGGCCCAGAAAGTCGAACTTCACAAGGCCTGCCGTCTCGACATATTTCATGTCGAATTGCGTCACCGGCATATCCGAACGCGGATCGCGATATAGCGGCACCAGTTGCGCCAACGGACGATCACCGATCACCACACCGGCGGCATGGGTCGACGAATTGCGCGGCAGGCCCTCCAATTGCATGGCAAGGTCAAGCAGTCGCCGCACATCCTTGTCACGCGACGCCTCGCGCTTCAATTCGGGCACGCCAGACAGCGCGCGTTTCAGATCCCACGGGTCAGTCGGGTGATTGGGAACCAGCTTGCACAGCCGGTCGACCTGGCCATAGGGCATTTGCAAAATGCGGCCCGTATCGCGCAGCACCGCGCGGGCTTTCAGCTTACCGAATGTAATGATCTGCGCCACATGATCGCGGCCATATTTTTGCTGCACATAGCGGATCACCTCGCCGCGCCGGGTTTCGCAAAAATCGATATCAAAGTCTGGCATCGACACGCGCTCTGGATTGAGGAAGCGTTCAAACAGCAGACCCAGTTCAATCGGATCAAGATCGGTAATGGTCAGCGCCCAAGCAACCACACTACCCGCGCCCGAGCCACGCCCCGGACCCACCGGAATATTCTGTCCCTTGGCCCATTTGATGAAATCGGCAACGATCAGGAAATAGCCGGGAAAACCCATATTGACGATGACATCGATTTCGAAATTGAGACGGTCGACATAGACCTGCCGTTTCGCGTCATCCAGATCGGCATAGCTGACCAGCCGCATTTCCAGACCGGCATGAGCATCATCGCGCAATTGCCGCGCTTCGCCCTCCAGATCACCGGCCAGGCTGGGCAAAATCGGTTTGCGCTTGGGCGGCATCGCGGTGCAGCGTTGCGCGACGACCAGTGTATTGGCCAAGGCCTCAGGCAAGTCAGCGAACAATTCCTGCATCATAGGGCCGGATTTGATCCAACTTTCGGGCGAGCCCTTGATGCGGTCCTGATGGTCGACAAAGCTGCCATTGGCGATGCACAGCATGGCATCATGCGCGGCGTGAAATTCCGGCCCCGCATATTGCGCCGGATTGGTCGCCACCAAGGGCAGACCGGTGTCATAGGCCAGATCGATCAGCGCATCCTCTGCCGCGATTTCCGCCGCATCGCCGCGCCGCGCCAGTTCCAGATAGAGCCGGTCCGGGAAAATGGCGGTCAATCTGTCCAGATAGGCGCGCGCCGCATCGCCTTGTCCTTCGGCCAGCAAGCGGGTCAAGCCACCCTCACCCGCCGCCGTCAGTGCGATCAGGCCATAGGCATGGGCCGCCAGAAATTCGAAATCGACATGCGGCTCCAGTTCCAGCGGGCGATCAAGATGCGCGGCGGACACCAGCTCGCACAAATTGTCATAGCCCTTGGCGTCCTGCGCATAGAGTGCCAGCCAATCGAGCACCGGTTGTCCTACTGGCCCGCCCTGCCCCTGGGGCCGCGCAACGCCCAGCATGGTGCCCAATATCGGCTGAACCCCGGCAGACTTGCAAGCATCGGCAAATGGCATTGAGCCATAAAGCCCGTTGCGGTCCGTAATAGCGATGGCGGGGAAATTGCGTTCGGTCGCCGCCTTGGGAATCGCCTTTGGCTCAATCGCTCCATCGAGCATCGAGAAACAGGAGAAAACCCGCAAGGGAACGAAGGGTGCGAATGCCATGAGGCGGGTCTAGCGCGCCTGCCGGATTCGGCCAATGGCGCAGCAGACCGATACGGGGGAAAAATCCGCCGTCAGAGCAGTTTTTCGATGTCCTTCTCAAGCTGCTGTGGCTTGATCATCGATCCAAAGCGCGACACCACTTTGCCATCGCGGTTCACAAGGAACTTGGTGAAGTTCCACTTGATACCCTTGCTGCCCAGCAGGCCCGATTGCTGCGATTTCAGCCAATCCCATAACGGATCAGCCTCAGGCCCGTTCACATCCACCTTGGCCATCAACGGAAAGCTTAAGCCGAAATTGATTTCGCAAAAGCTGGAAATCTCGTCCTCGCTGCCCGGTTCCTGCCCACCAAACTGGTTGCAAGGGAAAGCCAGCACTTCAAAGCCGTGATCCTTATATTTCTGATACAAGGCTTCCAGCCCCTTATATTGCGGGGTAAGTCCGCATTGCGACGCGGTGTTGACCACCAACAGCACTTTGCCTTTTTTATCAGACAGATCGATCTGCTTGCCGCCGGGGGCCGCTACGGTGAAATCATGCAGGCTGGTCATGCCTGCGCATCCATCGCGCCGCCGGGGAAATCGGCGCGCGTCGCCAGCGCCATGATCTGGCTCATATTGATCGTGCCATCCGGACCAAGATCAATGACCAACCGCGCGCGATCGGCGGCAGGCAAGCCGGCAATGTGGCGAACCATCGCGGCCAGCGGCCCCTTGTTCACCGTCTTGAACTCAAAATACATGTCCGAGCCTGCATCATCGCGCTCGTGCACGGTGACATTGGCATCCCAGTCCATCGGCCCATCCATCTGCATCACGTCTTCCCGTATAGAATCGCAGCGCCCGGCCCCGGTGCGCCGCGTGAAGTTATATAAGCACGCCTTCGCGCAAACGGACAACCCGGTCCATCTGCGCTGCAAGACGTTCATTATGCGTGGCGATAATCGCCGAAGAGCCTTCATCGCGCACCAGGCGCAACAATTCGCCCATTACTACATCCGCGGTGGCCTCATCCAGATTACCGGTCGGCTCATCCGCCAGCACCAAAGCGGGGCGATTGGCGAGCGCACGGGCAACGGCCACTCGCTGTTGCTCGCCCCCTGATAGTTGGCTGGGCCGATGATCAAGCCGCTGGCCAAGGCCCAATGTCGTCAACAGGCTGGCTGCGCGATCATAGGCTGCGGCCTTGTCCGTCCCCTTGACCAATTGCGGCAGGATGACGTTTTCGACCGCGTTGAAATCGGGCAGCAGATGGTGAAACTGATAGACAAAGCCAAGCTTGTCCCGGCGCAAGCGCGTGCGTCCATCGCTCGACAGGTCCGCAGCCTCTTCGCCATCGACGCGGATTGACCCGGTAAAGCCGCCCTCCAGCAAGCCAACCGCCTGCAACAAGGTGGACTTGCCCGATCCCGATGGCCCCAGCAGCGCGACAATTTCACCGCGCCGCACCGACAGGTTCACGCCGCGCAGCACATCAATGCGCACTTCGCCTTGCACGAAACTGCGCTTCACATCGGTGAGTTCGATAACGGCCATGGGATTATTCATAACGCAGCACCTGCACAGGATCGGTGCTCGCCGCCTTCAAGGCAGGATAGAGCGTGGCAAGGAAGCTCAAGATCAGGGCCATGGCCGAAATGCCCACAACCTCCATCGGATCGGTGCGGCTGGGCAATTCAGTGAGGAAGCGGATCGAGGGATCCCACAGATTCTGCCCCGTCACATATTGGATGGCCAGCACGATATTCTGCCGGAAAAACAGAAACACAAAGCCCAGGATCAGCCCGGCAATCGTGCCCAAAGACCCGATGATAAAGCCCACGGTCACGAAAATGCGCAGCAAGGATGACCGGCTGGCCCCCATGGTACGCATAATCGCAATGTCGCGCGTTTTGGCGCGCACCAGCATGATCAGCGACGAGAGGATGTTAAACACCGCCACCAAAATGATGATCGACAAGACGACGAACATGGCCACCCGCTCCACCGCCAGCGCCTCAAACAGATTGGCGTTGATCGTGCGCCAGTCAGATATCACCGCACGGTCGGCCAGTTTTGATTGCAGGGGCATCAGGATTTCGCCGACCTGTTCGGGATCGCGCGTTGTCACTTCGATCATGCCCACCTGATCGCCCAGCAACAGCAATGTTTGCGCATCGGCAATCGGCATCACCACATAGGCACGATCATAATCATAAATGCCGATCTCGATAATCGCAGACACTTCGTAGAGGATTTCGCGCGGCACCGTGCCAAACGGCGTTGATCGGCCTTGCGGATTAATGATCGTAATGGAATCGCCCACCCGCGCGCCCAGATTTTCCGCGAGCCGCGCGCCAATGGCCACCCGCGACGCGCCGGGCTTGATGGTGTCGAGCGAGCCCATCACCACCTTGTCTTTCAAATCTTTAAGGTCAGGCGTAGACGTGCCGCGCACCAAAATCGCCTCAACCCGGCCATTGAAACTAGTCAACAGTGGCTGTTCGATCAAAGGCGAGGCCGAGGTTACGCCCTCCGTCTCGCGAATGTCCTTCAGCACGCTGCGCCAATCATCGATGCGGCCGCCATAGCCCTGAACAATCGCATGGCCATTCAGGCCTACAATCCGATCAAATAATTCGGCGCGAAAGCCGTTCATCACGCTCATCACGATCAGCAAGGCGGCAACCCCCAGCATCACCGCAAACAGGCTGATCCCGGCAACGAGGAAGATAAACCCCTCACCGCGTCCGGGCAGCAAATAGCGCCGGGCAATGGTCCATTCAAAAGGTGATAGAAGCACGATGTCTGAAAAGCTCCGTTGGGGGCGGCGCCATTTGGCGAACCGTGAATGCAGCGCATATCGGCCCACGCGCAGTCAGACAATGGGTAATGCAGTTAAGGCCCGGCTCAACCGGAAATATTGCCTATCGTTATGATAGGCTTATTGCCCGAAAACCGCTTGTGTCGTTGCGATTATGTCACAACATCGTCACAAAATTTGCGCGATGTTTCAACGGGGCTTCCCTTGTGAAACAGATTGCGAGAAAGAGGCTTCGCACCGGCCACGCAAGCCTATGGGCAAGCCGGATACTCCATCGATAGCGCGCTGGTTTTGTTTTGGAAACGCAGCGCAATCAATAGAGCTGGCACCAAAGGTCAGGGTTTAGGGAACCGGATTATTTTAGAGATTTTGTTTGAAATGCGACGCTTGAACAAGATGCGTGTTTCACATTTCGGTCTTGGGGAGAGGACCGAAGGCTGACTGATCGCCTGGGGAAACAAGAACCGGAAATGGCTTAGGCTTTTTACCGGTTTCAGCTGGCAGATCGTCACAATGCGCCCGGAAGGCTTCGTGCTTTCCGGGCGTTTTTGTTTAAACCCGGAATGTGCTCAAAAGCAAAATCCACCCCCTTGAAACTCTCATCCAATTTTCCATATCATAGACCGAAGGTGCCAAACGGGCCTTCCGCTGGCACCAGGTCCGCCAGCGAACGACCATCAAACGCCCCGGCCACGCCCTTTGTGGGTGGCCATGGCTTTATTGCTCAACATGAGGATATGCAGATGAACCGTCTCGACTTTACCCCCTATCGCCGCACCACCGTTGGCTTTGACCGCCTGTTCGACTTGCTCGAAAACCAAGCGCGCGCCCAGTCTGGCGACAATTACCCCCCGTTCAATATTGAGCGTCTGGGCGATGATGAATATCGCATCACCCTGGCCATTGCCGGTTTCCGCAGCGAGGAACTGGACATCACCGCCCAGCAGAATTTGCTCACCGTGATTGGCCGCAAGGCCGAGGACAAGGCTGAACGCAATTTCCTGCACCTTGGCATTGCCAACCGCAATTTCGAGCGCAAATTTGAGCTGGCCGATTTCGTCCGCGTCAATTCCGCTGATCTTGCCGATGGCCTGCTGGTCATTGATCTGGTGCGCGAAGTGCCCGAAGCGATGAAGCCAAAAAAGGTGGCAATCAACGGGCAGACTGCCCCGCAGCTCAGCGTCATTGATACTGACGCCGCCTGATCAGTCCCAATAAGGCAAAAAAAAGGGGTGGGAGTCTCCCCCCACCCCTCCCGCCTTGCGGCGGTATTTCATCCGACCCTGCCCGGGTCGCAAAAGGCAGGATCGTCTGAAAACTGATTGCTGCGCGACGAAATTCCGTGCGCTAGCGTTAAAATCCTTCCGCCATTTCCAGCAGCATGGGCTTATCCTTGATCAGCACCTGCCCACCTTTCAGCTCGACTATGCCCGAATCGGCCCAAGCCGAAAGCTGGCGGTTAATCTGTTCGCGTGACATGCCTGCGAAATTGCCCAGTTCGCCCTGGCTCAGCGACAATTTCAGCCGCCCTTCTTCGGTATCCAGAACCATCAGACGCAGCAAATAGCGCGCCAATCGCGGCCCGGCGGTAAAGGCGCGGTCGGTTTCGATAATGTCGTTAGATTGGCGCAGGCGGCGCGCCATGGCGCGCAACAACCGAAAGGCCAGCCCCTGATGCTTGGCCACAATGTCGCGAAAGGCATCGCGAGTCAGGCTCAAAGCCTCAACGGTCTGGATCGCCTCGACGGTCGCGGTCCGGTCGCCACCATCAAGCAGCGCAATTTCGCCCAATACCGCACCGGCTTCGGAATAATCGAGCACGATTTCGCGGCCATTGCTGGCCACCATGCTGACGCGGGCAATGCCGGAAAGAATCACGTAGAGGGTGCTGCCGGTATCGCCCTGTGTCATCAGCTTCTGCCCCTTGGCATAACGCTGATAATGGCCACGCAGGATGATGTCAGACAACTCGTCTGCGTCACAATCGCTGAACAGGCTCTGGCTTTTCAGCAAATCGGCAAGCTGGTTGGCGTGCAACGCATTTCCCCCTGATGGTGTCCACCGGCAGGCTTGTTGCAGCGCAACCCCCTGAACCTGCTGGTGTTAAGGGTGTATTAGCCAATCTTGCCGCTGCCCAGTGTGACGTTGCTCACATAAATGTAAAATCATGCGAATCAAAGTGACAATATGGGCGCGACCTCTGATCAGACCAGTCGGCTCTGCCGCACCGCTGCCTCGATAAAGCTGGCAAACAGGGGGTGCGGATCAAAGGGCTTGGATTTCAGTTCGGGGTGGAATTGCACGCCAACGAACCAGTTGAGATCGGGCCGCTCGACAATTTCGGGCAGCAGGCCATCGGGTGACATGCCGGAAAACAGCAAACCGCCAGCTTCCAGCCGCTGACGATAGGCGGCGTTCACTTCATAACGATGGCGGTGCCGTTCGCTGATATCCGATGTGCCATAGATCGATTCGACATGGCTGTTGCCCGCCAGCGCCGCCGGATACGCGCCCAGGCGCATGGTGCCGCCCAGATCGCCGCCTTCCTCGCGGGTTTGCAGGCCGTCACTGGTCATCCATTCGGTAATCAGGCCGACTACGGGGTCAGTGGTCTCACCAAATTCGGTAGTCGACGCAGCAGATATCCCCGACGTGTTGCGTGCCGCCTCGATGCACGCCATTTGCATGCCCAGACAAATGCCAAAGAACGGCACATTGCGTTCGCGGGCAAAGCGCACGCTGGCAATCTTGCCCTCGCTGCCGCGTTCACCAAAGCCGCCGGGCACCAAAATGCCGTGCAGCGGCTCCAGCACCGCAGCCAGATTATCGCTGCTTTCAAACAGTTCTGCGTCCAGCCAGCGGATATTTACCTTGACCCGATTGGCCAAGCCACCATGCACCAACGCCTCGTGCAGCGATTTATACGCATCCTGTAGGCCAACATATTTGCCGACCACGCCAATGGTCACTTCGCCTTCGGGATTTTCATAGCGGTCCATGATGTCGTGCCAGCGGCCCAGATCGGGCGCGACGCCGAGGGTAATGCCAAAAGCGCGCAATACTTCGCGGTCCAGCCCCTCGGCATGATATTGTAGCGGAACGGCATAGATTGAGCTGGCATCCAGCGCCGGGATCACCGCCTCTTTGCGCACGTTACAGAATTGCGCGATCTTGGCCCGCTCCCCATCGGGCAGCGGCTTTTCACAGCGGCACAGCAGCAAATCGGGCTGGATGCCCAAACTGGCCAGTTCGCGCACGCTGTGCTGCGTCGGCTTGGTTTTCAGCTCTCCGGCAGCTGCGATATAAGGCACCAAGGTAACGTGGATCGAGATTGTCTGATCGCGGTCCATCTCGTTACGCAGCTGACGAATCGCTTCCATGAACGGCAGCGATTCAATATCGCCCACCGTCCCGCCGATTTCGCACAGCACGAAATCGAGATCGTCGGTTTCGGCCATCGCAAACTGCTTGATGGCATCGGTGACATGCGGGATGACCTGCACGGTCGCGCCCAGATACTCGCCCTTTCGCTCGCGCTGGATCACCTGCTGATAGATGCGGCCAGCGGTAACATTGTCAGACTGACGCGCTGAAACGCCGGTAAAGCGTTCATAATGGCCAAGGTCGAGATCGGTCTCTGCGCCATCATCGGTGACGAACACTTCGCCATGCTGATACGGGCTCATCGTGCCGGGATCGACATTGAGATAGGGGTCGAATTTGCGGATGCGAACACGGTAACCCCGCGCCTGAAGCAGTGCTGCCAGGCTGGCGGCCATAAGGCCTTTGCCAAGGGATGAAACCACGCCGCCGGTGATAAAGATAAATCGCGCCATGGGAGAAAAGCCCTAAACCCCTGTCGAACAGGATGACAAGCGCCCGAATCCGTTTCGAGCGAAATTAATTGTGGTCAACATTATAAGAGGCTGTGATGCGTTGCGCGCCACAGCCTCCAAATGCTTAAAACGATGGAATTTTACTGGCCAGCTGCGCCCGCCAGTGGATCGGCCGCAGGTGCAGCCGTTGGACTGGCTGCGGGAGCCGCAGGCGCTGCGCCCGGTGTGGTCAGCGGAGCCAG